>NZ_AXWV01000027.1 GCF_000482845.1 Anaerobiospirillum succiniciproducens DSM 6400 | reverse complement strand
TAACTGTAACCCTTACCAAAGCAGCTACAGATACTTCTGCTACATCCATTGCTGCAATTGTTGAACTGATGGATTCTATGATCTCCAAGGTTGACGGCGCACGTGCTGATCTTGGCGCTTTGCAAAATCGTCTTGAGTCATCTATCCGCAATCAGTCTAATGTTGCTGCTAACGAGGCTGATGCACGCAGCCGTATTCGTGATGCTGACTTTGCTGAAGAGTCTGCTAACTTATCTCAGCAGTCCATTATTCAGCAGGCAGCTGCTTCCATGCTGATGCAGGCTAATACCCGTCCTCAGCTTGGTTTAAGCCTCTTAGGCTAAGTTTTTTATTATGCTCGTGTAGAGCAGTACTGTTTTTCTAAACAAGGGCAGCCATTGGCTGCCTTTTTAGTTTTGGTGGCTTGATAACTTTTAGTGCGCTGTATCTGTTTCGGTGTTTAGTCTTGTTGAGGGGCGATTTTGTTAGGTTTTATAAGGCTTGAGCTTTTAGTTAAGTAGGATTTGGAGTGGCATTTGTTACTCAAAGTTTGACTATGCTCGCAACTAAATAACTTAGCTTACGTCTGAGGCTCAAGATGTCCTAATATGTTAATTATCAAGATACTCTGTTTGGCGTCCTTAGACTGGGGGATCTCATTGTGGAACTGAAGTTAGTAAACAGCACTGTTGAGTTATCAGGCCTACTTATCATGGGCATCATCGATCTCAATACTGATGACCCACTTGACCTTGACGAGATCGCCGAAATCGCCTCTGGCTATGCTGCAAGCGGTGCTACCTTTGTTGAGCTCAGTGTTAATAAGCACAAGAGGGATGCTTGCTCTCAAGATGCAGAGATTGACATGCTATGTGCAGCATTAGAGACCATCAAAGATATTGAGCTTATCCCTGCGGTGTACACCAGTGATCCTGTTATCATGCGCAAGGTAGTTGAGTGTGGTGCTCAGATGATTGTAGACCCGCTCGCGTTAACGCAGCCTGGTGCACTTGAGGCTGTCGCTGAGATTAAGTGTGCCGTATGTATGCTCATGGATCAGAGTGTTAACTTCACTGAAGATGATTGCTGCGATCCTTGCGCTACTGTATCTGAGTTCTTCTATGAGCGCTTAGATGCATGTATCAATGCACACATTGACCGTCAGCGTATTGTCTTAGATCCAATGATTAGCATTGACACTTCAGTTGACTTCCGTCTGAAGATGTTTGGTCGTCTCAATACCTTCAATAGCTTTGGTCTACCAATTAGCTGTGCACTGCCTCGTATGGTGGCTGAAAAGGACAATGTCAATCAGTCTATGTCCATCGTTGCTACTGTGGCGATCTTTGCTGAGCAACAGGGCGTGCGTATGATTCGTACTAATCGCGTTTATGACATCGCCTTGGTAATTAACAGCTGGCATGCACTCAATCATAGTGCTCGACCATTTAAGCTCTCACGCGCTATCGGTCGCCGTCTTAAGGAGCTGGCATTAGGCCGCCTGAAGAAAAACGAGAACAAGTAGTCGTGTTTATTGATTATAAATGTGCATAGCACTCACTTGATGTGCGTAGGCGTAATGAACACTCTACTTATTTGAACTTTTTGGTATATACAAGCCACTTACTAATGCTCAATATTGGGCAATGGTAAGTGGCTTGTTGCTTTTTAGTCTTGTGATACAGATTTTGCCTATAGCATGAGTTAAAATCATTGACTGTGTTGTGGGATCGTAAGGATCCTTATGTGTTAAAGGATATGACAGTTTTGCTGTCGGAAACTATGCTGATGCCTTTAAGCCTTTGTCGTCGATGAGGCAGTGTTTATGGATGTCAGTGTGGTTAAGGGGAAGCGATGCAAGCTAAAAAGCGCAAGTTTTTTGGAACTGACGGTGTTCGTGGTCGTGTAGGTCAGTTTCCTATTACTCCAGACTTCGTCATGAAGTTAGGTATGGCAGCAGGTAAGGTTCTGATGAAGAACAATCAGGGCCGTGTAATTATCGGTAAAGATACCCGTCTGTCTGGCTATATGTTAGAAGCTGCCTTAGAGGCTGGTTTTAGCGCTGCTGGTGTTTCAACTGTACTCTTAGGCCCAATGCCAACTCCAGCGGTTTCTTATCTGACAAAAGCATTCCGCGCTGACTTAGGTGTTGTTATCTCTGCCTCTCATAATCCTTTTTATGACAATGGTATTAAGTTCTTCTCTTCAGAGGGTACCAAGCTGCCTGATGATGTTGAGCTGGCTATTGAAGAAGCTTTAGAGTCTGAACTTGAAATGGCTAAGCCTTCTGAGTTTGGTCGTGCATACCGTCAGTCTGACGCTCCAGGTCGTTATGTTGAGTTCTGTAAGTCATCCTTTGACTCACGTATGAGTCTTGAAGGTAAGCACATTGTTTTAGATTGCGCCAACGGTGCTACTTATCATGTTGCTCCACTCGTATTTAGAGAGTTAGGTGCTGAGGTAAGACTAGTTGGTGTTGATCCAAACGGTATTAACATTAACGACGGTGTTGGCTCTACTCACATAGATACTTTAAGCGAGCGTGTACTTTCAGCAAAGGCTGATTTAGGTATAGCTTTTGACGGCGATGGTGACCGTGTCATGATGGTCAATAAGAATGGCCGTGTCTTAGACGGTGATGCACTTTTATACATCATCGCTATGGACAGAGCTAGCCGTGGCAAGCTCAAGGGTGGTGTAGTTGGTACTCAGATGTCTAATCTAGGCTTTGAGCTGGCATTAAAGAAGCACAATATTGAGTTTACCCGTTCAGCAGTTGGTGATCGCTATGTTATGGAAGAGCTCTTAAAGCGCGATTGGATCTTAGGCGGTGAAAACTCAGGTCACATCATCTGCTTAGACCACACCTCAACAGGTGACGGTATTATCTCTGCACTGCAGGTGCTCAAGGCCATGATCCGTACTGGCAAGAGCTTAGATGAGCTTACCGCTGACTTAGTCATGTTCCCACAGGAGCTTATCAACATTCGACTGACTGCTGGCTTTGACGCGCTTAACGATGAAAAGGTAAAGGCTGAGGTTAAGGCTGTTGAAAATGAGCTGCAGGATAAAGGACGTGTACTGCTACGCAAGAGCGGTACTGAGCCATTAATCCGCGTTATGGTTGAAGGTGAAGATCGCGAGGTTGTACACAATATGGCCGTACGTATCGCCGATGTCATCCGCAAGCAGGCTGAAGGCTCATAAGAGAGCTGACTTTCTTTAGCTTCTATATGGTTCTTTAAACTAAAGATATTTGCTTGGGCCATTGGCTATTTCTTCGTGCGCTGTATCTCAGAGCTTAAGAATTGACCTTGCCTTTTGAGCAAAACTATATGGCTTAAATAGTTAAATTATTGTTTAAAGACCATTTTATGGTGCAATTAAGACCCGATATGAGTGATCATATCGGGTTTTTGCTTTATACAAGGGCAAGCTCTTATGTAGCCTACAATCGGCCATTTAGTGGGTAAATATGGGCAAATAATGCTGATCTTGTTGGATACGAGAGTGTTATTTTTGCGGCTTAGCAAGCTTTATGACTTGATAAAAGTGACATTGAACGGTATCATTGCACAGCCCAAAATATCCATTTTTTTACGGTTGTGCTATGTACGAGATTGTTATTGTATTTCTGCTTTTAGTTTCAATTGCCATTGTTGCCTTAATCCTGGTTCAGCAGGGTAAGGGTGCAGGTATGGGCGCCTCCTTCGGTGCAGGTGCATCTAATACCGTTTTCGGTTCAGCTGGTTCTGGTAACTTCTTAACTCGCTCCACCTGGACTTTAGCAATTATCTTCTTCGGTATCTGCCTCTTAATCGGCTACCTGCAGAAGCAAGACAATACTAAGACTGGCGATTTCACCAATATCGACGCAGCTCCAGTAGCTGAGCAAGCTGCTCCAGCTCCTGCTGACGTTCCTACTATCGACGGTGATGTTCCTGCAGTTTCTACTGAGGAAATGACCTCCGAGATGAATTCTGATGTTCCAGTAGTAGAGTCTGATGCTACTGCTGAGACTGACGCTGCTGCTGTAGAGACTGATACTGCCGCTGAGGCAGAGGCCGCAGCTGAGCCTGAGACCAAAGAAGACGCCGAAATCAAGGCTGCTATCGAAGAGTCTAACAACGAGCCAGAAGAGTCAAAATAATTAAGACGTCAGGCAGGCTAAGTACGTAGCGTATCAAGCACAGCCTGCCATAGTCTAAAAAAGAAGGGAGATGCCAAAGATGGCACCTCCCTTTCTTTTTGCCTGTAGCAAGGGTAGCTAAGTTTTATAGGTTTACTCTAGGTTAGGTAAGTTATATAGGCTTATGTTATGGCTTGTAGTATTGGCCCAAGCGATGGTATGCACTATAGGCCTACGGTGGGCCATACTGCCTTGTAAATAACGAGCATCTGTATGCTCAAAGTTAGCTTAGTACTTTTTGTTGAAGATATAGTGCTTAGTTGGAGTAATGACCTCATCTAGAGGCATGTCCCAAGGCTGGCTTTTGATCTCAGGTATGAGTTGAAAGTCATAGGCAAGGCCTAAGGTTAAGCACTCACAGCTTATCTTTTTTAACATACGGTCATAATAGCCACCGCCCATGCCAAGGCGCTCACCTTTTTCATTAAAGCCAACTAAAGGCACGATGACTACTTCAAGGTTATGAGGTTGTACTAGATTCTCTTCACTGACTACAGGCTCTGGGATCTTAAAGCGGTTTAAGATGAGATCTTCTGGTTTTTCATAAGAGTAGAAGTCCATTAGACCTTTCTCTTCAGGATGAATCACAGGCAGAGCCATATGGTGACCTGCAAGGCGTAGAGCCTTGTTGATCTCTACAGTATCAATCTCGCCAGAGAAGCTGTGGTATGAGGCAATACAGCGGTTTTGTTTTAAGAACTCATGCTCAAGCACAACACGTCGTACGAGCTCTGAGCACTTAGCTACCTCATCTTCATGCAGGGCTTTGCGCTTCTGTCTAATCTCATTACGGGCATTCTTGCGCCATTCCTTATAAGCACTGACTATCACGGCAAAACCTCACTCAATTAATCTATAGCTTTTAATAGCTTATCTTGTTTGCGTGAACATTATACGGCCGTAGCATGGTGTAATTATGCAAGAGGGCAAAAAGTCTTTATCGCATGCATAAGTCAGGGCTAACGCCATAGCTTTAGCTGATGCTGAGGTCTGATGTGAGGTCTTGGTTGATTCTAAAGTCAGGGCTGTGGCCATAGTCTTAGCTGATGTTAAAGTCTTTGATGATGCTAAAGTGCAGGTTTTTAGGAACTTAAGATCTTGGCTGAGTAAGCATTATGGCGTAAGAAGGTTACTTGGTAGCGCTATTAGTGCGTCGCTATATGATGCTGGAGCTCTTGAGATGGGGCGTACTATCTTTAATGAGGGGAGACTGCCTCACAATTGAGGCAGGAGAGGTGCGGCCAATTAGCTTGGCCTTGATGCTACTGATCTGCGTCGATATTGTTGAGATTGCGCTTGATGCGATGAATAAGCGCCATAGCCTGCTCCTGGAAAGGAGTAGAGGTGTCTAAGTAGCGCTGCAGTTGGCTTTGGCTTTCAATAGCTGCAATGATAGCCGCTTGCTGTGGGGTCAGACTTGGATTATCACGCAGAATCTTAGCGGTGATTTCCTGAGTCTTGCCTACAGCTCTTTGTAGTGAAGCTGCCTGACTTTTATGGCAGCGCAGGGCGAAACTTTCACCTAGAAGTGAGACTGTAACGGTCTTGATATCATCCTGATTCATAACTCTTTGATCCGATTCGTTCTTACAGTCCTGCAAGAGGCAATCTTAATTATTTAAGCGGATCCCTAACCAAATCGTTAGTATCCGTAGTGCTTAGATTGCTGTGCAGAGTATCGTAATGCTGTTGCCACATCGTACTCAAGACAAATCCTTTGTCTTAAATATGAGTCTAAGGGCACAATGAATATAGTTTATTTGCGTTTCTAGCCTAAGATTCATGGGCAGTTCTTTTCAAAGCCATGTAGTTATTAGGCTTTGTAAGCTTTAAGCTTTGGCTCAGATTGATCACGTTTAGTTGCACAAAACGTAGCAAACGCACAGTATTATGCTCTATTGTACCAATATTTTCGCTCGATGCGATTTTTATGGTAATGGTATGGCATAATGTTGAGCTTATTACACCTCATTATCATACTCATAGAATGCATGCAAAAGCGATTTGTATGCACCATTCAGTGCCTTGTACACACTATGCTTATCGCATAGTGCGATATTGTTTCTCATGGCATGCTGCATTATTCAGGGGCATGGTTAATAACGCAAGCTCTCAGAACCATTCTATGGGTATCAGTTTAGCTTACATTGTTGCTTATGCAACATAACTAAGATCACATCTTGCAGTTTACGAGCATCACAAGGCATTTTTGTAGATGCTACGAGCAAGGCTAATGAGTAATTTACTGCTCAGTGTCGTGTTCTAGTCGTAAGCTTAGTTTGCTAAATACTTATCACGAGCTTTTGAACCTTAAGTATTTTCTTAAGGCGGTATTATCTCGATAAGTATATGTATTCTCAAAGCGGTTATGAAGTTCTATGCTGCTTTTATTAGCAAACATCGAGGTTTTATTCATAATGCACATTACTCAAGAAGGGATTCTTTAAGATGCAGAAAAGGGCAGGTATGGAGCGTTCTTTTAAAGGCGGACATGATGGCTTTAAAGGCGGCAGATCTCAAGGTCAACGTCGTATGAGCGATGGTCCAGCACGTTCCTCCCGCGACGATCGCAAGGGCTTAAGCTTTGACGGTCGCACACGTTCAAATAACCAAGGCCGTGCTTTTGCTGAGCAAAAGACTTTAAAGCGTGCTGAGGCTGCTAAGCGTAATGTAAAAGCTGCAGTAAATGCAGTAGTTAAAGGCAAGAGTGAAGAGCGTGTTAGCGGTGTAAAACTGCACAAATTACTCGCCAATGCTGGTATCGGCTCTCGTCGTTTCTTAGAGAGCATGATTGAGTCTGGTCGTGTAGAGGTTAACGGCAAGAAGGTAAACTTAGGTTTCCGTACTGAGGATGAAGACATCACCGTTAAGATTGACGGCCGCATTGTTTATTCTCCAAAGACTCGTAAGCTTGAGAATCGCTGCCTCATGTACTATAAGCCAGAAGGCGAGATCTCATCTTTATCCGATCCACAAAATCGCCCAACCGTTTTCGATCACTTACCTCGACTTGAGATTGGTAAGTGGATTAACGTTGGCCGCTTAGACTTAAATACCTCCGGTTTGCTTTTATTTACCACTGACGGTGATCTTGCCCATGCGCTGATGCACCCACGCTATGGTATTGAGCGTGTCTACGCCGTTCGTGTTTATGGTGACGTAACTGAAGAGCAGTTAGAGCAGCTGCGTGAAGGCGTGTTACTTGAAGATGGTATCGGCAAGTTTGATGCTATCGAGTACCGTGGTGGTGACAATCGTAACCACTGGTTCCACGTATCCTTACGTGAAGGCCGTAACCGCGAAGTACGTCGTCTGTGGGAAGCAGTTGGTCTGCAGGTTAGCCGTCTGATTCGTATTTCCTATGCAGGCTTCGATCTTGACCCACGTATGAAGTCTGGTCAGTACCGTGAGCTTACTTTAGCAGAGGTTAACAAGCTTCGTTCTAAGGCTCAGTTAGCTGCATTAAAGCCTGAAGAGTATGCAACTACTCCACTGCGTATCTCTGCATCTTTAAACCGTCAGCGTAAGAATGTTTCTGCTAAGCCAAAGGCACAAGTTGACAATGGTGCATCTGCTAACAATGCACGTGAAGGCGATATGCGCGTAGGCAAGAGCTATGGTCGTGGCCGTGATGTGAAGGGTAAGTCTTTTAAGCTTAGCTACAGCTCAGACAAGCGTTCAGGCTCATCTCGTGAACAGGGTCGTAAGGGCGCAGCTTCAGCACGTGCTGGCAAATCATTTACTCGTGGTCGCTCCGGCCGCTAAAGTTATTTAAGCCTAACAGCGCAAGCTCAAGGCTCATTTTAATTAAGGATGAGGCAGCTAATGTCTCATCCTTTACTTTTATCCAAAGCTAGTACTTAGGCTAAGCATATGGGTAGGGCAGCTTGAGGCTGTCTATGTCTGTACATGGAAAGTCATTGTTGCTTAGGCCATGGGCAGGGCGGCTTGAGGCTGTCCATGACTAGACATGGCGACTTAAGAGTATGTATGGTCTTGATACTTATTGGGACTGTGTTTGTTTAGCTTTGGTCTATGTTATTAATAGTGCAAAACTAATAGTCATACTTACGTTTTTTGTGCGAGAGCTTAGATAAGTCGGTTAGCATGCTTGGATTGCTAAGCAGATTTGAGTACTATCATACTTTTAGCCTAATTTAAGGCTGAGACAAAAATCATATACTTGCTACATATAGATCTCAAGCTACGCTTGTGGTTAAAGAGCTGCTTTGTAAGTGATCTTTATAAGCCGTTATTGATGGTGTACGTGGAGATTACATGTGACAAAGAGGCTCGTGTAGTTTTAATTATTTCATGGAATCTTGTTTTGCAGGTAACTACTCTTTTTAGAGTGTGGGAGCTGCAATTGGCTAAAGCTTAGATCAAGGCATTTTGCTTGGCACTTGGTGCAAGTATAGTGTCTACTCTTGTAAAGGCCGTTTTTTTAATTGTAAGTAAGGTAAAAATATTATGGATCCCACGGCAGTGCATCAAGTCATGTTCGATATGGCTTGGGTGTCTGATCCTACAGCATGGTTAGGTCTTGCTACCTTGGTGGTTATCGAGATTGTTCTTGGTATCGATAACCTGGTGTTCATTGCGATTCTTTCAGCCAAGCTGCCAGAAAAGCAGCGCGATATGGCCCGCTATATTGGTTTAGCAGGTGCGCTGGCTATTCGTCTGGTCTTACTTGCAAGTATCTCGCTTGTGGTCAATATGATTGAGCCTCTGTTCTACATCGGTTCAAAAGGTATCACAGGTCGAGATCTCATCTTAATGGTAGGTGGTGTTTTCCTCTTATATAAAGCCGTGCATGAGTTGCATTCTAAACTTGAGGGATTTGATGAGGAATTGTCAGTATCTAAGGCTGCTGGTTCTGCTATGTATTTGGTAATCCTGCAGATTATGGTACTTGATGCCGTCTTCTCCATCGACTCTATCATTACTGCAGTAGGTATGGTTGATCACGTCTTCATCATGATGTTTGCTGTGATCATCGCTATGACTGTAATGACCTTAGCATCCCGCTTCATTACTGAGTTCGTGGCTCACCACCCAACCTTAGTTATTCTGTGCTTAGGCTTCTTACTCTTAATCGGCTTTAGCTTGATTGTTGAGGCTTTAGGCTTCCATGTACCTAAGGGCTACCTCTATGCAGCTATTGGCTTCTCCATCTTAATGGAGATCTTCAATCAGATTGCTCGTAAGAATACCTTAAAGCTCGGTGAGACAGGTGGCAAGGTTGGTCTGCAAAGCCGTGAAGTAGCTGCTAACTTAGTACTTAGACTCTTAGGTTCTAATCAAAATCAGGTTCATACCTTAAAAGAGGCTATCGTATCGGGTACCGGATCTCAAGTGTTCAACAACACTGAAAAAGAGATGGTATCTCGTGTTCTGCAGCTAAGCTCCTTACCTGTTAAGGCTGTGATGACTGCCCGTACTGATGTAAATCAGGTTGATATCTCTGAGAGCATGGAAGAGATCTTAACTGACATTAAGGACAATCGTTCTTCTCGTTTAGTTGCTTACAAAGACTCTCAGCGTGAGATTCCGCTTGGCTATATCAAGCGTGATGAGATCCTCACCGTTAAGATGAGTATCGACAACGGTAAGATCGAGCTGCCAAACAATCCTAATGCTACAGATAGTGCTAAGGATGCAGGAAAGAAAGTTGCAGCTTTAATTAGCGAGAATAAACAAGCAGAGATTAGCTCTGAGCTCTTACTTGAGTGCCAGGTGCGTACACCTCTGTATCTGCCTGAAACTGTCTCAGTGATTAAGGCTTTAGAAGAGTTCCGTAAGTCTAAGAAGAACTTTGCATTTGTCTTTGATGAGTTTGGTAACTTTGAGGGTATCGTTACCTTACATGACATCATGGAAGAGATTGCAGGTGAGCTGCCAGATCAGACTGAAGTTCCAGAGTTAGTACGTGTTGGCCCAGGCACCTTCCGTATTGAGGGTAATGCCATCTTAAAGGATATCTCTCGTTTAACTGGCTTTACTGTTCCAGCCTCAGAAAGCTATCACACCATTGCAGGCTTCATTCTTGATTACCTACAGCGTGTACCACAAGCTGGCGAAGTGATCTCCATGACTAAGTGGAAGCTCGATATCTTAAAGGTTGAAGAGAACACCATTGAGTCAGTTATGCTCACTAATATTGTAAAAGCTAAGGAAGGCGAAAAGGCTAAGACCAAGACTACAACTCCTGGTGTAACTAACGCCGAATAAGCGTTAACTCACCTTAAGCTTTTGCACAAGGCCATGGGATAAAACCCATGGCCTTTTGTCATTTTTGGAGGAAACAAATTAAGTACCACCAGCCTCATGCTCAAACCTCATCGCCTATGTCAAGTTTATCTGTACTTGGCCTTTGTATTTGAGTAGCTGCAAACGAAGCTTGTGAGTTTAGACTCTATGCGTGGTTCTCTGTTTTAGGTGAGCCATAGTGGCACTAATAGTGGCATTTAAGCGGCACTGCTTGTATGGGCGGCATTGCTTGTATGTATGGCTAGATGGGAGAGCTGGTCTTATAGACTGATGGTAGCGACGTGGTGGGGTGAAAAAAAGAAAGGCAGCTATACAGCTGCCTTTGAGTAGCACCAGCGCGTACGCGCCAAAACTTGAGTTTTTGTTTATGCTTTTAATCTAGCGCTCCATGTTAATTTTTACTTCATTGAAGATCCATGTGCGGGCGCTAGATGGACATGTATAAGTGCTTTAACTTAGACGTTGAAGTTAAAGTAGCGGTTAGTGTTGTTAAAGGAGATATCCTCAACAATCTTGCCTAAGAACTCCATATCCTTTGGATACATGCCATTTTCAACCAAGTTGCCGATTAAGTTACACATAATGCGGCGGAAGTATTCATGGCGGGTGTAGGAGAGGAATGATCTTGAGTCAGTGAGCATGCCAACAAAATTGCCAAGTACAGACAGTGAGGCAAGCGAGGTCATCTGATCTACCATGCCATGATAGGTATCATTAAACCACCATGCAGAGCCTTGCTGGATCTTGCCTTGAGCCTCAGGGCCTTGGAAAGAGCCGATAGCAGAGCCAATCGCAGCATTGTCAGATGGGTTTAATGAATACCAAATCATCTTAGGCAGTGAATCACGCTCTAAGAGTGCATTCATCATGGTGGTGATGCCACGAGCACAGGCACGATTGTCGATGCAGTCAAAGCCGGTATCAGCACCTAAGGTTTGGAACATGCGGCTGTTAGGATCACGGATAGCGCCGTAGTGCATCTGCATGACCCAACCGTACTTGGTGTAGCCCTTAGCCATATGGATTAAAACCATGGTCTTGTAGGCTTCGATTTCCTCATCAGTTAAGGTCTCATTGTTTAAGCCCTTAACAAAGATCTTCTCTAAGGTGCCCTCATCTACAATGCGGCAGTAAGCGTAATCAAGACCGTGATCAGAGGCCTTACAGCCCATCTGATTGAAGAACTCCATACGCACATCTAAAGCGTCAAAGAACTCAGCGCAGGTCTTAATGGTACGAGAAGTTAAAGAGGCAATGTGCTCTACGTAGTCCTTGAAGTTTTCCTTCTCGATCTTCATGGCCTTGTCTGGACGCCATGCTGGGAGCACCTTGGTCTCAAATGGAGTCTTAGCAATCTTTGCGTGCCACTCTAAAGAGTCACCTGGATCATCAGTAGTAGCGATTAACTTAACGTTGGAGCGCTTGATGATGGATTGCACACGGAACTCATCGGTAGCAAGCTTGCTATTACACTCTTCCCAGATTTCCTTGCAGGTCTTCTCGTTAAGTGGCTTATCAATGCCAAAATAACGCTGCAGCTCTAAGTGAGTCCAGTGGTACAGAGGGTTGCCAATAGCACGAGGCAGAGTCTTAGCAAACTGCTCGAACTTCTCAAAGTCGGTGCTGTCGCTGCCAGTAATGAGGCGCTCAGGTACGCCATTGGAGCGAATCATACGCCACTTGTAGTGATCGCCACCAAGCCATGCTTCAGTGATGTTCTTAAACTGATGGTTTAAAGCGATCTCAGCTGGGTTGATATGGCAGTGGTAATCGATTACCGGCATCTTACTCGCGTGATCATGGAATAACTCTTTAGCAGTATCGGTCTGTAATAAGAAGTCCTTGTCCATAAATGGTTTCATGTGAACACCTCGACTAGGCCAAGCATTAACGCGCTTAGCTAGGAATAGTAATTTAGATGCGCCTATCGATAAGCCTTAGCCTAAGAGCCAAAACTAGATGGGGACAAGCATTAAGGCGGTGCCACAGCACAAGCTGTTGCAATGACCTAGGCCGTACTAAGAACAAAGCTGTTGCCATGCCTTAGTGTAGGCTAGCTTGCTTGACTCTAGTTTGGGCTGCTCAGATGCAGCTTTGATGGCTAGTATTTTGATCTTTAATGCTGAAAGCTTAGTCAGCAAACAGCTGTGCTCAAAGATAAGGATTGATCTTTTGAGTACAAGTGTTTGATGGCTATGGTCAAAAGTATCTTTAGTTTATTGTAAGGCTGTGCAACATAATGCTGCGCAGCCTTTACTGATGCAGCTTAATGCTGCACAGCCTTTACTGATGCAGCGAGGCGCTGCACCTTAATTATGTGCAGCTCCTAGGCTGCATCTTAACTATATGCAGCACCTTGGCTGCATCTGAATTTATGCAGCGCTTAGGCTGCGTTTTAAGATGCTGCTGATTCTGGGCAGCATCTTTGGTTATGTGGGATAAATACTTACTTTAAGGTGGCATCATAGCCAGCAAGCTCTGGAATGAAGCTTGATACGGCTGGGAAGTAAGTACACAGCATGAGCACGGCCAAGATTACTGCATAGTATGGGAGCAGTGGCTTGATAACGCTCTCGATGGAGGTCTTAGCAACCTTAACACCTACGAATAAGATGTTGCCAACTGGTGGGGTGATGGTACCAATACAGAGGTTGAATACAATCACGATACCGAACTCAACAGGGGATAAACCGCACTGCATAGCAATTGGCAGGAAGATCGGAGTAAAGATCAGAATTGCTGGAGTGGTATCTAAGAAAGTGCCCACGAACAGTAAGAAGATATTAATGATGAGCAGAATAACAATCTTGTTAGAGGAAATACCGTTTAACAGATCGCCTACAGCAGCTGGGATATTCACAAAGGAAATAACCCAAGACATGATGGAAGATACGCCAATCAATAACACAATAATGCCGGTCATAATGGCAGATTCTGCGTAAATCTTCTTTAAGTCAGCAAAGGTAATGGAGCGGTAGAGGAATGACAAAATGAGTGAGTACACTACAGCTACCACAGCACCTTCGGTGGCGGTGAAAGCACCGTTAACAATACCGCCGATTACCACTACGATGAGAAGTAAGCTTGGCAGAGCATCAACAGTAATCTTCATAGCAAGAGGCAGAGTGATCTTCTGAGAGTCGCCCTTGTAGCCTAAACGCTTAGCTGCAATGCAACCTACGATCATACAGCCAAGGCCCCAGAGCATACCTGGAATATAGCCAGCTAAGAATAAGGCTGCTACAGAGGTACCGCCTGATACTAAGGAGTAGGTAATTAAAACGTTTGATGGTGGAATCAACAGGCCAGTAGGAGCTGATGCGATATTTACAGTGGCCATGTAGTTTTTAGAATAGCCTTCTTTTTCAGCAATTGGGCCAATGATAGTACCCATTGCAGAGGCAGCAGCTACACCAGAGCCAGAGATAGCACCGAACATCATATTAGCCATGGTGTTGGTGTGGGCAAAAGAACCAGGAGCCTTACCTACTAAAAGACGGGCAAAGTTCATCAGTCTTATCGCAATTCCTCCTCGATTCATGATATTGCCAGCGAGGATGAAGAATGGGATAGCGATAAGGGTGAATACGGAGATACCAGAGAAAGTACGCTGAGCGCCAGTCTGCAGCATCATATTAAAGTCCAGTGCAGCTGCACCAGCTAATACAGATGAAATGGCAATGGAAATACAAATTGGTACACCTAAGATGAGCAATCCTACGAGCACCAGAGCCATGGTTAAACCAACAGTAATAGTCATGATCCTCTCCTTACTCGTTCTCTTGCTCTACGCCATATGAAGCGAGATTAGGGTCCTTAAGCTTCTTAACCATATCAATCATGTTAAGAACACCGTAAATGAGAATGATGACGCCAGATAATGGCAGTACTGCGTACATCAGACCCATATTTACGCCTAAAGACGCGGTAAGCTGATTCATGTTTTCAGCAGCCATTACATAGCCGCCGTAAACTAATAACAGTGCAGCAGTAAGGATTACCAAGATCTCGGAGAACATGTCCAAGTAAACGCGCTTAGCACCAGTGAACTTGTTATAAACGAAAGCCATGGCAAGGTGACCACGCTGACCGAATACATAGGCTGCTGACAGAATTGAGAGCCAGGTGAAGCTATAAGTAATTAACTCCTCAGAAATAGTACTTGGAGAGTTAAAGAAGTAACGGGTGACGATCTGATAAGTACCGATGCAGGTCATTGCCATAAAAAGCAAGACGCAAAAGGACATAATGCACTTATCAAGAACTTTTCTAAGGACTTGCATAAGATGACTCCGTTAAACCGTGAACTTGAGTGCACTCATGGGCACGAAGAAAATTGTAAAAACAATGAGGCACTAGTTACGTGCACTGTGCATTTTGCGTAGTATGGCACACGCAAAACAATGTCCATAAAACCGCTTGTGTATGCTGTTTGTATGGATTTGGTGATTTAATCTGTGCCGACAACGAAATACTTGTGTATGTATCGTTGTGTAATTTGATGAGGCTTGTTTAGATGCACTCAAGTAGCTTTAGTACTTGAGTGCGTCTTAAGACACAGCTTAAGAACAAGCTGTGCCGTTTTTTTTCAAAGATGGGCAAGTATTACTTGTTAGCTTCAGCGTTAGCAGCGGAAGCCTCGTCGTATAAAGCCTTGATCTCAGGAGTGTCCTTTAAGAGCTGCTCGTGCAGAGGTAAAACCTTGTTACGGAACTCGTTAACATCAACCTCGATGAACTGAACGCCCATAGCAATAGCCTTTTCCTTGGCCTCAGCGATAGAGCCCTTCCATGCAGCGAACTCAGCTTCCTGGGCAGCCTTTGCAGCCTCATCAAATACTGCACGCTCTTCTGGGGATAACTTCTTTAAGAAAGCGTTAGAAGCAACTAATACGTCAGGGCACATCTGGTGCATGTCGTAAGAGAAGTACTTGGTGATTTCACCGTGCTTCTGGTCAGTTAAAGCAAGCTCGTTGTTCTCAGCACCGTCGATAACAGACTGCTGCAGAGCAGAGTAAACTTCACCAAAGCTCATTGGGGTAGCTGCAGCACCGAAAGCCTGCATCATAGCTACGTTAACAGGGCCAGCCTGTACGCGGAACTTCTTGCCCTGTAAGTCAGTAACTGACTTAATTGGGGTCTTTGAGTAGAAGTTACGGGTACCAGCTGTGAAGGCTGCAACTGGAGCAAAGCCAGTCTTCTCGCTGTTTACAGATAACTTGCCTAAGATCTCAGGATCAGTAATGAACTTCTCGTATGCTTCTTCGGAGGTGAAGAGGTATGGAATTGAGAAGATGGAGAATAACTTGTCGAATGACTCAACGTTAGCGGTTGAAACAACCAGGTACTGAACAGAACCCTGCTTGATTAACTCTAAAACTTTCTCGTTAGCACCTAAGGTTGCATTAGGGAAGATCTGAACTTCAAACTTGTCGCCTAACTTCTTTTCAACAGTGTCCTTGAAAGCTACTGCACCGATGTGGTCTGGGTGAGTTTCAATCTGTGAGTGAGACAGACGTACAACTTGTTTGGACTCGCCACCGCAACCAGTCATTAACAGTGCACTAAGAGCTAAAGCAACAGCTGAACCTAAGATTTTCTTCATATTTACTACTCCATATCTACCTGAAAAAACATTACGTCTTTTTAGGTCGATACTTCCTCCGTACTTTAAATTAACCTCAAACCGTAAGCTTGAAAGCCTTGGCTTGTACGTCCTATTGTAGCGTCAAATGAAACTATAAGCCGTGATGTACTTGTTTAGTTGCATCAAGATTATTGCTTCATGTGCAATTTCTACTTAACAGACCTTCAGTAGAACGCTACTTTTAAGCTCTCAGGCTACTGTGAACTCACTAACTTAATTACTGCTTTGAAATTGCTAGAAAAAAGTTGAGTGAGATGATCAGTTTAGTATATTCGCGTGAGTGCTTAAATTTGATTTAGGTGAAGGTGATTTATCATTATCTTTGATGTGATAATTTTGGTCACAAGAGTATTGTAAGACCATCTTATAAGAACACAAAAATGCTTGATTTCAAAACGTTAACAACATCACAAAACAAGATATAAAAAGGGAAAACGCCAATCTTGGATACTAGTGTCCTAGTAGCCAATTGCTATGTTTAGTGTGTAAAAAATCACTATGCGCAACACTATGTTTCAATTGGATTTGGTAAATTTTCAGACCACTTTTTGTAAGTTTTTACTAACGTAAACTTGCTAATTGTAAGTATCTAAAAACTTGCATGATTTCCTTAGCAAAAGATCGCTATCTACTCAAAAGATACTGCACGCCAATCGTCAGCTGTAATACAGTCGCATTAATATTTAAAAACGCTTTGTTTCGCCATTGCTACGCTTTTTTCGGTAGCAATCCACGACTATTTAAAGATCTTCACCTTATACAAAGCTCATAAGCTAACTAGGCGTTTGTTTAGCTAAGAACTGATGCAATAAAACATGCTACATAAAGGCGCTAACTTTGAGAGTGAATGGCGATCTTAAAGGGCGATTTTCAAGAGGAGCCGATCTTTTTATAAGCTAGATTGAATGATCCGCAGTCCTCAAGTGGATGTTTAAGCTACCTCGGCTGTTATGCGTGCATCTGACATGGCCAAATTACAAGTGAAGTTCTAGGCCATGGCATCGGTTCAGAGCTAGGCTTGTTGTAATGGGTATAAAGATTCAGATATCGAGACTAGAGAACTTGGTTCAAGTTTAGAGAGGCACGAGAAGCATGACTGCTTGATGGGGCAGTGGCAATAGCGATCGCCTCGATAAGCGCTTTCTAATCAAGCTTGGCTGAAAAGAAATGACAGCTAGAATGATGGTCTGGATAAAAGTAAGTACAGCTGTAGTTAAAGAGTGGCAACAAGCAAGGTAGGTCTTGGTGGTCAAAAATCAAGGATGGTATTGGTGGTCAAAAAGCAAGTGAGGTTTTGGGAGGCTATAAGCTGCTGCAGCTAAATATGCATCTGCAGCAGCTTGATGTGAGGCCATGTGGCCAAGATGAGAATAGCTCTGGGCTTTGTTATTTAGCTGCAGCCTTTTGAGGTGCTGGAGCCTTGGAGCAGTCCATGTAGTTAAGTGCTGCACGACCTGAGATAAACAGAGGGAAGTTGTTGTCGATCATACGGTCGATAAAGGTAAGCACATTTATAGTACAGCCTGGACGGATGGTGTTGCGGGTAGCCTTGTCATAGAAGACAGAGTCATCGATACGCAGATCCATAATGAAGGCCTCATTGGCTGAGGTCACAAAGAAACCATTGATGGTTGGATCAACACCAACGTGAGTTACTTGAACATCAGTAAAGATAACAGGCAGCTTCTTAAGCTCTGGTACATAGCCTCTTAAAGCATTTTGATTGAGCATCTCTAAAAGCTGCTTGAAAGAGACGTAGACACCAGCATCGGTTGAGTACTTAACTTTGTTGTTAAAGTAGATACGATCTTTGCCAGTATCAAAGTTTGCAATGGTCAGTACACCTAAAATCGGAGTATTGATCTTACCGGTAAGGCCAGCTGAGCCCTCTGGGAAGATTACGGTAGAGGACTGTGAGAGCTTTTCAAGGCGGTTTTTAGCCTGAACATCACCAGTAATTGCTGATCTAGTTGGAGCATCAAGCTCCTCACCTGCATCTAAAACTACCTGATTTACTGCAAAGTGTTCGGTCTTAAAGACAGTCTTAAGATGGTATGCCTGAGCAGTAGTTGAAAAGGCAGTAAGGCCGATGAGAGCACTAGCTGCTACTAAAGAGCGCATAACAGTTGAAAGCTTATTTATCTTCATAAGAAATCCTTAATATCTGGCCTGCATTCAGGCACAAGAGTTCGTGCGCCAAATTTCGACCCAACTACCATAAATGAGCAAAGTTATATGCAATCTGGCGGTAGTTACAGTTACTAGATTGCGCTAAAAGCGGTGTAATAGCATCTTTAAGATACAACGCTTAAGAGCACAACAGCATTAAGTTAAGCATATGACAAAACATATGCGACACAGCAGCTGAGTATATGCATAAAGCATACTGACTTAAGTTAGATTCTAGCAAAGAGAGGGCTTTTAAAGTGTAGCGTGAGCAATCTTTGCATATCTGATAGCGTTAAAACCATTGTAGCGCCAGTATGATGCATTGCAAACAGCATCTATCTGATTGTGAGATGGCCGTACTTATCTTAATTGAGCGCATTGTAAGTAAGGTTTACAGTGCTTTTGTGATTAAGCAAGAGACAAGAGCCTCTTCTTATGGAATAATGTCTTACATAGAGGCTTTATTAGATAAGCTTTGCTATACGTTCAGTATTTGCTGAATGTATAGCTAAGCTTACTTTTAGTCCTCCTTATCTTTAATTAAAGGACAGCTTAATGGAAAGTACCAACGTTGTATTGCCTAATGAGGTTGATCTCGATAAGTGCATTGCCCTGAACACCCAATTTAAGGGAGCACGTCTAGAGCTTAGCCAGCTTGAGCGCTTTAGCTCAGCATGTGACAAGGTGCAAGGCGACGTCCTGTGCTGTGTGTCCTTTGAAAATGACATCAATGGACTGCGTGTTGTCAAAGGTGAAGTGGAGGCAGATGTTATTCTCGTTTGCCAGCGCTGCGGCAATGAGTATGTACAGCACTTATCTTTTGACTTTGAGTTCACTCCGGATTACGAGCGTGCCAAGGCCTGCAATCTCGAAAATAAGTACGAGTTCATCGACTTTACTGAAGATGGCAAGCTTGATCTGTACAATTTGATTGAAGACGGTCTTCTCTTAGAAATCCCGTCCATCCCACGTCATGATGAGGATGATGAGAACTGCAGCCGTCACGGTAGTTCCTGGTCTTACGGCGAGCTTGATAAAGAAGCTAGCGTTAGCCCATTTGCCGCCTTAGCTGCATTAAAAGACTCTATGAGCAAAGACAAAAAGTAATGACCAACTCCCATGGGCAAGACCATGGGGTTCCTGCGTAACAAGGCACAAGAGCCCTGTTATTCATCCTTTCACGAGCCTCATTTGATGAGGCTCTATCGTCTAAGCACTATCCTTTCTAAATTCTAAGATCCCATCTTTCTTATCTTTAGCCTCTAACATCAGCGACCTTATCACTGCTCACTTCTAGCGACCTTAACTGCAGTTAAGGTCTGCGATCCTGCTTATTTGTTTTTCTATAGCCGGCTCTTTAAACAAAACTTGCTCTTAGCTTTTTTCAGTACGCTCATCAGCTGCAGCTGGGGCTTTTGCCTGCTTTGAATAGAGCTATCAGCTAAGCTACGTACATATAAATGTTAGGAACTATAGTGCAACTAAAATCAGTGATCTGTATTTATGGCACTTAACCTAGCTAATGTAGCTGTGGCAACCTTATACGTTGTGGGCCGTGATCCTGTTCTTGCTATGATCTTTGGTTTAGTAACAAGCTTAGCCTCTGATCTTTTTAGCTGTACCTTTATATGATCTTATCAGGCACAAAATGATCTTTAGCTTCGGCGATCTGAGTTTGTTGCGTGAGTTTTGTTGCGGTGATCTTGGATAAATCGTGGTGATCTTGCGTGATCTTTTTTAGCTTTTTATAAGCTCAAAAAGCACTGTTGATGTATGGTCATTGTTAGCGCTAAATGGCTTAGTTATGGTGTTTGCTAAGATCTTTTGATCGGGCGCTGGAGGTGGGGTTTGCTGCGTTTTGTGAAATATATTTGTGGTGTAGATCAAGAATTGTTGAAAATTCCGCTGAAAGTGCCTATAATAGCGCGTCCGTGATCATGGCTTGGGAAAGTCTATTGGTCATGAGATTTTATTTTTTGATCAAAAAAAGCAGCTCAAAGCCTCATTTTGCAAAGGTTTAAACCTGTAATAGCAAGCGGCTGTTATGAGCAATGAAAGGTATTTTAGGAGACTATAATGGCCGTTCCACAGAACCACCAGTCCCGTTCACGTCGTGACAAGCGTCGTACTCACGATGCATTAACCGCTCGTCAGTTATCTGTAGATCCACAGACCGGCGAGACCCACATCCGTCACCACGTAACCGAGCAGGGTTTCTACCGTGGCAAGAAGGTTATCTTCAAGTAAGATTCCTTCAATAGCCTGAAAAGGCATGCTTTATAGCGCTAAAGCATAGCAGTTCAGACTGCACGACGGGGCTTGATGCCCCGTCTGTCGTTTTTGGGCTATCCATTTTCTTATCCCTCCCCATCCGAGCCTCTTGCTTAAACTTCTACCCTCTTGTCTTTTGGCAGTTCTTGCTCCTCAGTTTTGCCTTATCAAGCTCAAACAAAATCCCAATCCCAACCTCAAGTTCAAACACAATCTCAAGCTCATGCTCATGAGCAAACACAAGCACAAATAAATCTTTATTAGCCATAGCTTTGCTGTTTTCAAAGTTTTTGGTTTTGCTTACTTGCTGGGGCTAGTTGCTAAGACGTTAATTGAGATTTGAGCAATTATGATTTTTTCTTGCGTCTTTAAGTAAAAACTTAATCAAAGTTGATAATTCATTTGCTAAGCTAATTGCACCTAGCTTGGGGCTTTTAGCTGTGCTGATGGATCATGGTATTGGTATTAGCTTGCTTGCCTTCCTAAGCTTAGTGTGATTACTTAGATACGTAATGCTTGTAATAATGCAGCGTTTTCCTAGACGTGGATGGTTTCATTTATGTTCTTCAAAACAGACGACGATAGCAAAGCTCAGCCTTGCGTTGCCTTAGATGGTACTGGTGGCGATAACAAAGATACGCGTCATGTTGTTGATGCAGTGCGCTTTGCTCTTGCTATGTGCCCAAGCTTATATCTCATCGTCTTTGGCAGCTCCGAGCTAGAAGAAAAGCTAAAACTCGCCATCAAGGAAACTAACCGTTACGAGTTTAGGTCGGCTGCTCAATGCATTACGCAAGATGAACCACCTCGCTCTGTGTTACTAAACTACAAAAACTCTGCCATGTATAAGGCTATGGAGTGTGTTAAGTCAGGTGAGGCAGGTGCCATGATCTCTGGTGGTGGAACAGGGCCTTTAGTAACGATTGCACGCCACCTTTTGGGGGTGCAAAAGCTCAATGACAAAGCTATTCGTCTTAAAGAGCGTTTAGGCTATGAGGGGCGTGGTGGTAAAGTGCGTCCTTGTTTTGCTGCACGCATACCTGTGGGCAAGGGACGTTTTGCGCTGATGATGGATTTAGGCGCTAATGCTACTTGCTCGCCGGCAGATTTGTATGACTTTGCCAATCTTGGAAAAGCTTGCGCATCGATTTCTTTGGAAATTAGCTCTCCACGTGTAGCTTTCTTAAATATTGGAACCGAGCTTGGTAAAGGCAGTCCATTAGTACAAGATGCTAAGAGTATCTTAGAGCAAGACCGTTCGATAAACTTCACCGGATTTATTGAAGCTAATCGAATCTTTCGTAATGATGCCGATGTCATTATTACTGATGGCTTTACCGGTAACGTTGCTCTAAAGGCTGCTGAGGGTGTGGCTGATCTGTATTCTTCCTCCGGCGGCTTTAAGCGATTCTTTAGCAAGATGTCACGACCTGATTGGCTCTTGCCATGGCAATACAATGGCTCGGTATTACTTGGCGTTAATGCTCCAGTTATCAAGTCTCATGGATCTGCAGGCAAGGAAGCTTTAGCTGTAGCGGTAGTTGAGGCTGCACGCGCTGCACAAAAGAATCTTAGTACATCCATGGCTGAAGCCTTAGCTAAAGGATAGAGAAAATTTATATATTGCAATTAGGATATGTGCGTTTTTAGTTAATCTAGTTAACTACGGACAGCTTATGTTGCTGTATTACAATTGCATAAGCTATTTAAGTTGCTAGTTTTTATAAGGCCTTGTGGCGAAAAGTAGCTGAGTTTTTTCCTTTTGGGCTATTAAATTCTTACGAAAAATGGCACAATGTACGGTTTCAGTCGAAGTTTTTGTTGCCAACCGAGAGTGGTGAGACATTTGTATACCAAGATTTTAGGTACCGGCGGCTATTTGCCTGCGCAGGTTAGAACAAATGCTGATTTAGAGCAGATGGTTGAAACATCCGATACGTGGATTGTTGAGCGTACCGGTATCCATGAAAGAAGAGTTGCCTCTGATACAGAGACTGCTTCTTATATGGGTTCCCAAGCTGCCCTCAAAGCTTTGGAAGCTGCAGGTTTAGAAGCTAGCGCCATTGATGCAGTGGTTTGCGCCACTACCTCATCGCAAAATGCCTTCCCATCAACTGCTTGTGAGATTGCCTTAGCTTTAGGCATCAAAGATATTCCCGCTTTTGACGTAGCTGCAGCATGTGCTGGCTTTAGCTATGCCTATAGCGTTGCTCACAACATGATCTTATGCGGTCAGGCAAAGAATGTTTTAGTAGTTGGTTCTGACTGCTTATCCCGCGCTTGCGATCCAACTGATCGCGGTACCATCATCCTCTTTGGCGATGGCGCGGGCGCTGTTATTCTTGGTCAGTCTGAAGAGCCAGGCACTCTTGCTGTTAAGCTCTCCTCAGATCCAACTCGTGGCGACTTATTACGTTTGCCATATGCCAAGCGCGGCACTTGTCCAAATACCGATGCCTATCTGTTTATGAAGGGCAACGATGTATTCAAGCACGCTGTTACTATGCTCTCTAATCTCGTTAAAGAGACTTTAGATATGGGTGGTCTTAAGGAAGAAGATCTCGATTTCCTCGTTCCTCATCAGGCCAACTTACGTATCATTAGCGCCACTGCTCGTAAGCTCAAGCTTGATATGTCTCAGGTTATCGTAACCTTAGATAAGCATGGCAATACCTCAGCAGCCTCCGTACCTTTAGCTTTAGATGAGGGTATTCGTTCAGGCCGTATTCAGCGTGGACAAAACTTACTGCTTGAGTCATTTGGCGGTGGTTTTGTTTGGGGCTCAGCCTTAGTTCGCTACTAATCAAAGTGGCTAAGTATCTGCCTTATAGGCCCGATACATCCAAGATTTCATTACGTCATCTGACGTAAGATATTAAAACGCAGCTTTCTTTTAAATAAGGACATCTTTGGCTCAATGCATAAAGTTGTAGAGCTTATAAGTTAATGTGCCATTGGCGATACTTAATAACTTAATAGGCGTTTAAGCTGCGTTGTTTAACATATCAGTAAACATTTTCCCTTCTCTTATCATTCCCATTTGACTCATCTTTATAAGTGTTGTTTGCATCGCATTCAATGATGTCTTTATATGGTATGTTTAAGGGTTGGCTCAGTGTAGAAGCTGCATTTTTGCAAACCTTACCTTTTGCAAAGCGGTCGATGTCGCGAGACATGGTGTTTATACATTGAGTAATGCTTTTCCATCAATTTGACAGGAGTCAGGTGGGCAATTAGGTTTTTTTCCTGAGAGTTCACTAATTGTTACTATGAAGTCATTTGCAGTTGTTTTCCCAGGTCAAGGTTCTCAGTCAGTTGGCATGCTTGAGTCATTCATGTCAGATGCTATCGTGGCTAAAACCTTTGAAGAGGCTAACGAGGCTCTTGGTTACGACTTAAAGAAGATCGTTCTTGAAGGTCCAGATACTGAGCTCAACAAGACTGAAATTACTCAGCCAGCAATCTTAACTGCCTCTGTAGCAGCATTCCGCGCTTTCAAGGCCGCTTTAGGCGACGCTGCTCCTAAGGCATGTGCTGGTCACTCCTTAGGTGAGTACAGTGCCTTAGTTGCTGCAGGTGCATTAGACTTTGCTGATGCTGTTCGTTTAGTTCGTCTGCGTGGTCAGGCTATGCAGGAGGCTGTTCCTGCTGGTGTTGGCGCTATGATGGCTGTTTTAGGTTTAGAAGACGACGTTATCGTTTCAACCTGTGCTGAGGTTTCAAAGGACGGTGACGCAGTTTGGGCAGCTAACTTCAATACTCCTGGTCAGGTTGTAATCTCCGGCGCTAAGGATGCAGTTGCTCGCGCAGGTGAGGCTTTTGCTGCTAAGGGCGCACGTCGTTGTGTAGCTCTTCCAGTTTCTGTTCCATCACACTGCCCAATGATGCAGTCCGCTGCAGACAAGCTTGCTGATGCTTTAGCTAAGCTTGATCTTAAAGATGCTTCCATCCCTGTATATGCAAACGTATTAGCTTCAGCCATTACTACTAAGGCTGACATCGTTGATAGCCTCATCAAGCAGCTCATCGGCTCTGTTCGTTGGGTTGAGTCTGTTCAGAAGATGAAGGCAGACGGCATCGAGGCATTAATTGAAGTTGGTCCAGGCAAGGTATTAACCGGTCTTAACCGTAAGATCGACAAGAGCTTTGTTACTGGCAACATCGCAAGCGCTGAAGAGATTGCCAAGGTTATTGAGAGCCTCAACTCCTAAGTTAAGGTTCACATAAGCATCTGGGCAAAAATCTAATACGGCCTAGGCTTTAACCTAGGCTTAGTTAAGGCAAAGATGCTTTAAGATTCAAATTTTCATTCACGAGACATTGAACATGATTAATCTGGATTTTGCAGGTAAGGTTGTTCTAGTAACTGGCGCTAGCCGTGGTATCGGTAAGGCCATTGCAAGTGCATTTGCAGCATTAAACGCAACTGTTATTGGTACCGCTACCTCAGAGTCTGGTGCTCAGGCAATCACTGAGTACTTAGGCGGCAAGGGCCACGGTATGGTCTTAAACTCTTTAGAGCCTGCTACTTTTGCAGACTTTGTTAAGGCTGTTGAAGAGAAGGCTGGCGGCACTGTTGATATCTTAGTTAACAACGCTGGTATTACTCGTGACAACCTCTTCATGCGTATGAAGGATGAGGAGTGGGATCAGGTTATCTCTTGCAACCTGACTGCCGTTTCCAAGCTTTGCCAGCTGTGCATGCGTGGCATGATGAAGAAGCGCAATGGCCGCATCATCAACATCACCTCTGTTGTTGGTGAGACTGGTAATGTTGGTCAGTGTAACTACGCTGCTGCTAAGGCAGGTCTCATTGGCTTCTCTAAGTCTCTGGCCAAGGAATTAGCTGCCCGTAACGTAACTGTTAACTGCGTTGCTCCAGGCTTTATTACCACTGACATGACTGCTGTTTTATCAGACGAGATCAAGGAGCAGTTATTAAAGGCTGTTCCTCTTGGTGCTATGGGCACCGCTGACGACATTGCTGATGCTGTTGTTTTCTTAGCCTCTGATGGTGCTAAGTACATCACTGGTACTACCATTGATGTAAACGGCGGTATGTACTGCGTCTAATTTTTTAAGCCTGATTGACATTACTATGGCAATGCAGCCCCTTAACTTTGGGACTGCAAGGAAAATTCAAGGGCACAGTATATTAGCTAATTAAGTTTTTATTTATGTGTCTGTATGCAAAGCAAAATGCTTTAGTCACTGATCAAGATCATGATTTAGAGATTTTGCTAAGTTTTGTCTTTGTAATTGAGTCAAAGCTCGCATAGTTCTATACAAATTTAGCCAAATTATTGTGATTAGGCTTAGTATAAACCGTAAGATATTGCTCAATATGAGCACTCATACGGTAGTGCTATCAAGCTTTAGAGCAATTAACAGCAGATCTAATAGCAAGTCTGAAAGACAATTCTTAAAGTGGTCATACTTTAAGCGTTTGATAGATGTCTGATAAGAAGTGTCAGTCTAGGTTTTAGTTAGCGCTAGGACCTTAGCTACACCCATTTGTTAGTGTGAACAACGGCATATTAAGCAAAAATAGCCGATTTTTCAGGGCTTTACACTATTCAAGCGGTATGTTCTTGTATATAATCAGCATCGAACAGTTCTTGCGATTTCTTGACTGAAAAGAATCTATGGTTTTATTCAGTTAAGAGTGCAACTACTCAACCGCCTTGTTTGTCGAGCTGCAGTTGTGTCAGCCCAACATCCGGTATTACCGGTACGGGCCAGCCAGTCGGTAACCGGTGTTGAGAACAGTTTGGCTAGGTTCTGACTGTCTAGAGCGGATTTACATCTTGGCCGTCTTTATTGATGGCTCTTGATACCACCTATGTGATAGAGTAGCTAGGCTTTAGAGCCTATGCCTACTACAGTCAGATTTCTTTCTCCAACATTGTGTTGGATGACACTTACTAAGGACAGAAGTGCTAAGCACTCTGACGGGAAAAAATGAGCGATAACAACATTGAAGAACGCGTAAAGAAGATTATTGTTGACATGTTAGGCGTAAAGGCCGAGGATGTCGTTCCTGAGGCATCATTCGTCAATGATCTGGGCGCTGACTCTTTAGATACTGTAGAGCTCGTAATGGCTCTGGAAGAAGAGTTCGAGACCGAGATTCCTGATGAGGAAGCTGAGCAGATCAACACTGTTCAAGCAGCTATCGACTACATCAAGTCACACCAGGAGTAATACTTGCGCTGCTCTAGCAGCTTAAGTATTAGCAGCGGTACAGCCTAGCTGTACCGTCTGTTACTCATACAAACAGCAAGCCTCGGCTTGCTTGTTTTGTTTATAGGCCTTGCAAATATAAGGCAACACCATAACTATACATAAGTTGCTACACATTAAAAATCACAGCATGTGTTGGTTTTGTTCGATTAGTCTATTACCTCTACAAAATTAAACGCGCTGTATACGCCTTTGACGCATAGATATCGTATTATCATTACTCTAAGTAATTGAGCATAAGGCCATTGTGTGGTAATGTGTGATGTTTGCAGTCAATATTGACTGCTCAAAGTACAATTCTATGTCCTATGACTGTAAGAGCTTTTATAAGATTGTAAGCTTCAGTCTTAACATAGAGCATTGCAAGTTGCTTGTACAAAGAAATAGGTTCTTTAGGCAGCGCCTAAAACCTGTATTCTTCGGTATCCTACCAATTCGTAATTGGTAGACGTGGCCGGAGCGCTGCAATCTAACAATTTAGCAATTACTATTTTGGAGGCATTAACGGTGCAAAAGCGCAGGGTAGTAGTGACCGGTCTTGGCATGTTAAGCCCGGTGGGTAACACTGCAGAAGAATCTTGGCAGAATTTACTCGCAGGAAAGAGTGGCATCTCAACCATTGAGCATTTCGACACCAGCGCCTTTTCGGTAAAGATCGCCGGCCTGGTTAAGAACTTCAATCCAGAGGATTTCGGAATTACTCGTAAAGACGAGCGTAAGATGGATCCTTTCATCCAGTATGGTATCGCTGCTGGTCTGATGGCTTTTGAAGATTCTAAGCTTGAGGTTACTCCTGAAAATGCCGAGCGCATGGGCGTAATGATTGGCTCAGGTATTGGTGGTTTAGGTTTAATTGAGCAGAACATTAATGGTTTAGCTCAGAAGGGCATTAAGGGTATCTCCCCATTCTTCGTTCCATCAACCATCATCAACATGGTTTCTGGCCACTTATCTATTCTTAAGGGCTTAAAGGGTCCTAACCTGGCCTCTGTAACTGCTTGTGCATCCGGTACTCACGCTATCGGTCTGTCAGCTCGTCTGATTGCTTGCGGTGATGCTGATGTAATGTTAGCTGGTGGTGCTGAGAAGGCTTCAACCCCAATGGGTATTGGTGGCTTCTCTGCCTTAAAGGCATTATCCACCCGTAACGATGAGCCAGAAAAGGCATCCCGTCCTTGGGATGAGGGCCGTGACGGCTTCGTATTAGGTGATGGTGCTGGTGTTCTCGTATTAGAAGAGTACGAGCACGCTAAGGCACGTGGCGCTAAGATCTATGCTGAGTTAGTTGGCTTTGGCATGTCTGGCGATGCTTACCACATGACCGCTACCCCAGAAGATGGTGAGGGTGCACGTCGCGCTATGCTTAACGCTCTACGCGATGCTGATGTTAAGCCAGAAGAGATTGGTTACATCAACGCTCACGGTACTTCAACTCACGTTGGTGATATTTCTGAGCTGCGTGCAGCTAAGGCTATCTTCGGTGAGGCCCCTGCTAAGACTGTAATGAGCTCAACCAAGTCTATGACTGGTCACTTATTAGGCGCTGCAGGTGCTATTGAGGCAATTATCACTGTGCTTGCTGTACGTGATCAGAAGTGCCCACCTACTATCAACTTAGAGAACCCAGCTGAGGAAGTAGGCCAGTTCAATTTAGTTCCAAACAAGGCTATCGACCACGAGATTAACTATGCAATCTCCAACAGCTTTGGCTTTGGTGGTACTAACGGCTCTCTGCTGTTCAAGCGCGTTTAATGTACTAGTTTGAGTAAGCTAATTCAAAGCTTCTCAAGCCTATAGTCATTACGACTTACAGGCCCCTGATAAAAACTTATCGGGGGCTTGTTGTTTTTAAGTCAGCAAGATTTAACCATGCCCGTATCAGGCTCTTTGCCACCTTTTTTTTTCTTAGCAAAGTAACATTTGCGCTCAGCGCTATATAGTTGTTAATGACACATGTTCATCAAGCTAAAAGTAAGGTTATTTGAGTCTTTATTGTGAGAAAGGGCTAAGAATCAGTACTAGAGCCTAGGATTAGACGCTCTTTAAGGTTAACTTTAATTTACGGTTTGTGTTGCCTAGTACGGCACATTCACTATGGCCTAGCCTATTAGGACAATCAAATGAGCAATCTTGAGCTTCCTTCTTTAAAGATCAACAACAAAGTAACTATCTCAAGACAGATCTATACTTTCTTGAGACATATCATTACTACAGCTTCGATCTCTCCTGGTACTAGCATTTCTGAAAATGAGCTGTCTAAACACTTCAATGTTTCACGCCAGCCAGTTCGAGAGGCTTTAACCACTTTAGAGCATGACGGACTTATCACCATCATTCCGCAAAAAGGTACTGTGGTTAAGCGTATTTCTGTAGCCAATCTCAAGAGCGTAGTCTTTATTCGTGAAGCTTTAGAGTGTGCATCTTTGGATAACATCAGCAATCTGCCACCAGCTAAGTTGTCTAAAGCCTTAAGAAAACTGCACAACAACCTCGATGATCAGCGTAGGAAAGTAGATCCGTGTAACTTAGCCTCATCATTTTTGCCTATTGATGATAAGTTCCATGAAATCATCTGCTCTTTCTCTGATTGCTCTATGACTTGGGATGCCATTCAATCGATTAAAGGACAGCTTGATCGTATTCGTTATTTAGCTATGGGCTCAGATCACCCGATCTCGCCAATTGAGAAGCTTATTGCCGAACATGAAGAGGTAGTTAAGGCCATTGATAAAGGTGATATTGAAGAGGCTAAGCGCCTGTTACGCTATCACCTGCACGAGATCATGCAAACCCATGTCTCAATTCGTCAGCAGTATTCAGAGTGGTTCGAGCCAGAAAACTAAGCTCAATCAAGCTAAACACAAATCCTAAGCCAAATGCTTAAGCACTAACGCTCAAGCACTAGCGCTTAGCCACCAAGCCTGCCATCATAGAGCAGGCTTTGCTGTCTTTACACGCACAACAAAAAACAACAACAAATGCCCACCAAAACCCCAATAAACTAAAACGCCCACACTCGCGTCAAACAATCATAGATATTGCCTAGACGCTCATACAGCGATTGTTAAAGCATTTACGTACATTGACAGCTAAATTAATAGAGAGCGCTATACGCGCACTCTATGATGCGCTATGCGAACGCTAAAGTAAGACATAAATATGAAAGTCATACGCCATTGCAGAGTATGTCACTAAGAAGATAAGAGCCTTAAGAATAAAAGAACGCAAAGAACATAAGACCGGCAAGAAGTTAAGGCATGCAAGAAGATAAGAGCACAGGGTACTTGCTAGGATAAAAGCCAATGCTATGCATCAAAGATGACAGTGCATAGCATGGTCAGAAATACAAAGATATGCGGTAAAGAGATGCAGCGAAGAGGTGCTACAAAGAGACGCAGCAGAGATATAGCCCCACCAACATGATGGCACGAATGTCCAAAAAGACTAGGTTATGAGGCTGGGGCTTTGGATAAATAGGGCATAGACTTTAACTTGAGTATCATGTCCATGCTGCGAAAGTGCCTAGATATCGTCTTCCTCGTCAACAGATACGTAGGTATTGTCATCTTCAAAATCAGCGCCACCAGTTACTAAAGCGATAGACTCTGGAGTAAACCAATCGCTGAAGTTGCGCATTATATCTTTGTGGGTATCTAAGATCTTATGCAGGTGGATATGTAACAGCTCAATGGCCTTATCAAGATTGTCATTAGCGAGTTCATCATAGATTTCTTGATGCTCGTTAGTAATCCCATCAGTGTGGCCACGTAGGTCAAAGGATAAGAAGCGAATACGATCCATCTGCCCCTTGATGCCCTGTACAGTCTCCCAGGCCATATCAGCACCTGAGATAGAGCAAAGCTTCTTGTGGAAAAGGTCGTCTAAACGCAAGTACTCAGACTTTAACTTGCTGTCTTTAACGACATTGCGCTGCATGTTCAGGACTTTGTTTAAAGTCTCTAAGTGGCTCTTCTTCTCGGCATCAGTAAGATTTGCAAAGTTGCGTACGCACTCTTTTTCGATAGCGCAACGAACAAATACAGTTTGGTAGAGCTCTTTAATGCAGATGTGCTCAACAATAGAACCGCGCTGTGGCAGTACAGATAATAAGCCTTCATAGCTAAGACGCATTAAGGCTTCACGTACTGGCTGACGGGAGACGTTGAAGTGCTCTGAAAGAGAGTTTTCAGACAGAATGGTGCCAGGCTTTAAATTGGTTTCAGTAATCTGCTTACGCAGGAAGTCGTGAATTTGTGGGCTAATGACTTTCTTTGGCGATAGTCTAAGCTTTGGAAGATTGTGAACTCCTGCAACTGACATTACAAAACCTCTTTGTATTACTAGTGATAGCTACCATGTGTAGCAAAGCCAAAGATCAAATAGTAAGTACAACAAAGGTCTATATACCTTTCAAAATACTAAGATCTCAAAGGCTTCCACAACTGAAGATGGCACACTACCAAAGTGAATCAAGCCGACATGTCGACACCTGTCGCCTAGTATACTAGTTACTAGTTAAGCTGATTATTCACTTACTTTTACATAACCACAATCAATGTAATTAAAAGCAGTTCTCTTTAGTACATCAACAAACTTTATCAATTATAGCAAAATCACGCAATTAAGCCTATTACGACATTATCGTAACCAGGAGCCATCTGAGTAAACCCTAAATAACAGCGTACATAGCACAATACTTGAATACTAGTATCCTAGTTTTTAGTTAAGATATTTTACACAAGTATATTAGCATATTGTGAAACGCCTCTCGCAAAAATCCAAAAAACCACCACTCTTCCCTAAAGCTACATACCCATACCGTAGCCTAACTACAACTTATCAGCGTCTCAACATTCTTTGCATATTAAATCGGTAGCAACAGTCCCCATCACCCAAGCCAAGTACTACGCCAATCAATGCAATTAAATCGCTCCGCAAACCATGTGCCCCAACCTAAAGAGCACACGTAGTACGTAATTCTTTGCAAAGAAATACAGTGTTAAAGGCCTTTCACCTTCAAAAGGATCATGTAGTAAGCAATTCTTTGCATGCTAAATCCCTCCACCAAGCTCGTGACACAAGACCAAAAGCTCAGGTAGTAAATAGTTCTTTGCATGCTAAATAGCTCTTCACTAAGCATGTGAAAAGTTGAGCAGACCATGTACGCCATTCTTGGCATATTAAATACTGCGCAAAAACGAAAAAGCCCCAGTACCTGTCAAGGTTCTGGGGCTTTTGACTAACTAATTAGTCGTAAAAAAGAATTGACTAGCCTAAGAGGCTTAAACCAAGCTGAGGACGGGTGTTAGCCTGCATCAGCATGGAAGCAGCAGCCTGCTGAATGATGGACTGCTGTGAAAGGTTAGCAGACTCTTCAGCAAAGTCAGCATCACGGATACGTGAGCGAGCATCAGCCTCGTTAGCAGCAACGTTAGACTGGTTGCGGATAGATGACTCAAGTCGGTTTTGGATGGCACCTAAATCGGCACGCTGACTATCTACGTAGCCAATCATTTGATCCATGAAGCCAATGATGTTATTTACAGAAGCAATGGTACTAAAGTTTACAGTGATTGCACCACCTGTACCTTTAACAAATGATTTATCGGCTGCTGCATCTACAAACTCATCTTTAGCTACGCCTGCATTTTCAGCAGCAGCTGAGAACTGGAAGTTAACAAGATTGAATGAAATAACATCGCCCTTATTTGAACCAACCTGTAAAGTAATGGTTTGAGCTGCACCAGCTGCGGCACCACCAGGAGCCTGACCACCTGGGAGTGGATCAATAGAGTTAGCCTGCTTACCGTTAAGAATTGTCTTACCAGCAAAAGTAGTCTTCATTGCTATTCGACTGATCTCTGTTGCTAAAGAAGATGCTTCTTTTGCAAGAGCTTTACGGTCGTCTAAAGTGTTTGTACCGTTGTTTGCTTGTACTGCAAGGGTACGGATCTTCTGGAGCATGCCAGAAACTTCATCTAAACCTGCTTCAGCAGTCTGAGCAAGCGCGATGCCGTCAGAGGCGTTGCGGTTACCTTGGTTGAGGCCGTTGATTTGGCTGGTTAAACGATCGGCGATCTGGAGGCCTGCAGCGTCATCTTTAGCGCTGTTAATACGCATACCGCTGGATAATCTTTGGTATGTGGTGGTCAGGGAATTCTGGACATTACCTAAGTAGCGTTGTCCCTGAAGAGCGCTGTAGTTTGTATTTACATATACGGCCATTGTACTGATCCTCCGATTAACCTAATAAGCTCAGGCCAAGCTGAGGACGGGTGTTAGCCTGCATCAGCATGGAAGCAGCTGCCTGCTGGATGATGGACTGCTGTGACAGGTTGGCAGACTCTTCGGCAAAGTCAGCATCACGGATACGTGAGCGTGCATCAGCTTCGTTAGCAGCAACATTAGACTGGTTGCGGATAGAGCTCTCAAGACGATTTTGGATGGCACCTAAATCGGCACGCTGGCTATCAACGTAGCCAATCATCTTATCCATATGCTCAATAATATTAGCTGCCATGCCAGCGCCAGTGAAGTTTACCTTAATAGTATCGCCGTTAGCAGCCTTTACGAAAGCCTTATCAGCAGCAGCTTGATCTACAAACTCACCTGCTGCAATACCAGCCTTTTGTGCAGCAGCAGAGAACTGAAGGTTTACAAGGCCGAAACTGATAGTATCGCCCTTATTTGAGCCTACTTGTAAAGTGATGCTCATATCATCACCTTTAGCACCAGCTGCACCAGCACCTTGCACAAATGGGTCAATTGAGTTGTCTTGTTTACCGTTTAAGATGGTCTTGCCTGCAAAAGTTGTTTGCTTAGCGATACGAGTAATCTCTGTTGCTAATGAAGAGGCTTCTTTAGCAAGAGCTTGCTTATCAGCATTTGTATTTGTACCGTTGTTGGCCTGAACTGCTAAGGTACGGATCTTCTGCAACATGCTAGAGATCTCGTCCATACCTGCTTCAGCAGTCTGAGCAAGCGCAATACCGTCAGAAGCGTTGCGGTTACCCTGGTTGAGGCCGTTGATCTGGGAGGTTAAACGATCGGCGATCTGGAGGCCTGCAGCGTCATCTTTAGCGCTGTTGATACGCATACCGCTGGATAATCTTTGGTATGTGGTAGTGAGCTGGTTCTGGACATTGCCGAGGTAGCGTTGTCCCTGAAGTGCGCTGTAGTTTGTATTTACATATACTGCCATTGTACTGATCCTCCGATTAACCTAATAAGCTCAGGCCAAGCTGAGGACGGGTGTTAGCCTGCATCAGCATGGAAGCAGCTGCCTGCTGAATGATTGACTGCTGTGAAAGGTTAGCAGACTCTTCAGCAAAGTCAGCGTCACGAATACGTGAGCGAGCATCAGCCTCGTTAGCAGCGACGTTAGACTGGTTGCGGATAGAGCTCTCAAGACGATTTTGGATGGCACCTAAGTTGGCACGTAATCCATCTACATCAGCAATCATTTTATCCATGTGAGAGATTACTAATGATGCGTCAGCCTTAGAGAAGAGGAAAGCAATATTGTTATTCTTAATCTCAACAACTGCGTTGTTTTGACCATCAAGCTTAAAGTTACCGTCTGCTCGATTAGATGCAATTGAGAACTTCATGTTGTCGATTTGGAACGCAATGGTATCGCCCTTATTGGAGCCCACTTGCAGAGTTATTGTACCTGCTTTGCTCTTATCTGCAGTTGCAGCCTTAGAGAAGATGGTGTCGGTGTTTTCTTGCTGACCTGCTAAGATCTTCTTGCCTGCAAATGTTGTCTGATTAGCAATACGAGTAATCTCATTAGCTAAAGCACTTGCTTCTTTTGAAAGAGCTGCCTTGTCGTCAGCTGTGTTGGTGCCGTTAGCAGCCTGAACAGCTAAGGTACGGATCTTTTGGAGCATGCCTGAGATCTCGTCCATGCCTGCCTCAGCAGTCTGAGCTAATGCAATACCGTCGGAGGCGTTGCGGTTACCCTGGTTGAGGCCGTTGATTTGGCTGGTTAAACGATCGGCGATCTGGAGGCCGGCAGCGTCATCTTTAGCGCTGTTAATACGCATACCGCTGGATAATCTTTGGTATGTGGTAGTCAGCTGGTTCTGGACGTTGCCTAAGTAGCGCTGACCCTGAAGGGCGCTGTAGTTTGTATTTACATATACTGCCATTTTATCTACCTCAACTAAGTACTGCTACGAGCACTCATACCTGTGAAGTATTGGCACGTGGCATATAAATTCTGGTGGAGCTTGAATCGAGCTCTTCTAACCATTCTAACGGGCTGGGCACTGTGTAGCCTTAGTACTAAACGAACATTAATTTTGGTGATGAATGTTTGTTAGTTATGAGGGCTTATTTATCTGTTTTTACTGATTTATGCTCGTGCATTACTTATGTTTTATAGACAGTTACGTTTACAGTATTTTGGGCTTTGTAGCTAGGAGTGAAAAAGGCCCTGAAGCAAAAGCTGCAGGGCCTTAAGGAATTTAGCAGCGATGAGGCTGCTTATGCTCTAGAAAAATTGATTTCTATAAATTAGAAGTCAGCGTTGCGTGGAGTACGTGGGAATGGAATTGCGTCACGTACGTTACCAACACCAGTGATGTATACGATTAAGCGCTCGAAGCCTAAGCCGAAGCCTGAGTGTGGTACGGAACCATAACGACGCAGGTCGCGGTACCAGTAGTAAGACTCCTTGCTAAGGCCCATCTCTTCCATACGCTTATCTAACAGCTCTAAGCGGTCTTCACGCTGAGAACCACCGATGATCTCGCCGATGCCAGGGGCTAAAACGTCCATTGCAGCTACGGTCTTGCCATCGTCGTTCTGACGCATGTAGAAAGCCTTGATGTCCTTAGGATAGTTCTTAACAACTACAGGGGACTTAAAGTGCTCTTCAGCAAGGTAACGCTCGTGCTCGGATTGCAGATCGATACCCCACTCTACAGGGTACTCAAACTTCTTACCGCAGGTCTTTAAGATCTCAACAGCGTCGGTGTAATCAACCTGAGCAAAGTCAGCATTGATGAACTTCTCTAAGCGGTTGATAGCGTCCTTGTCGACACGCTCAGCAATGAAAGCCATGTCATCGGCACGCTCAGTTAAGATGCGCTTGAAGACGTACTTGAGCATGTCCTCAGCTACCTTGGCGCAATCGTCTAAATCGGTAAAGGCCATTTCAGGCTCAAGCATCCAGAACTCGGCTAAGTGACGTGAGGTGTTAGAGTCCTCTGCACGGAAAGTTGGGCCGAAGGTGTATACCTTGCTAAATGCGCAAGCATAGGTTTCAACGTTTAACTGACCAGATACAGTTAAGTAAGAGTGCTTACCGAAGAAGTCCTGTGAGTAATCAACTTTACCTTGATCGTTCTTTGGCAGGTTATCGAGGTCGAAGTTAGTAACGGTGAACATCTCACCTGCACCTTCACAGTCAGAGGCGGTAATGAGTGGAGTTGAAACCCACATAAAGCCGCGCTCTTGGAAGAATGAGTGCAGTGCATAAGCAAGAGAGTTACGGATACGCATTACAGCGCCCATTAAGTTGGTACGAGGACGTAAGTGTGCATACTCACGTAAGTACTCAACAGAGTGGCGCTTAGCAGACATAGGATAGGTGTCAGGATCCTCAACGAAGCCTAATACCTGAACCTTAGTTGCCTTAACTTCAACAGACTGACCTTGGCCTTGAGACTCAACTAACTCACCCTCAACGATAACTGAGCATGAGGTAGTGAGCTTTAAGATTTCAGATTCGTAGTTGTCTAAATCTGCAGGAGCTACGACCTGAAGATTATTGAAGCAGGAGCCATCATTTACTGCTAAGAATGAAAAGCCAGCTTTAGAATCACGACGGGTACGGATCCAGCCACCAACGGTAATGGTGCTACCGATGGTGCATTGATGGTTCAAGACCTCTTTGATAGAGACAAGAGACATTGATGTGCTCCTAAGTAAAATTCACGAAGGCTATTAAGGCAGATACTAAGTGCTAGCGTTGTCTTAGCGCTAGACAGCTAAAGCCTGAGCCTCTATATAGTATTTCTAAGGAAAACCCCAAAAATATAAGCATCCATGATATGCAAGCAAGTGCAACTATGCAAGTAAAAAGCGAACCATAGGGTTCGCTTATCATGGGTAATGATGTTTTATAAGCAATATAAGAACCTATACAGTGCACATCTAGAGGCAAAAGCTAAGTGCAGGACAATTTAGTAGGCTCTTAATATCTGCTGTAGTTTAGAGCTTGCAACCGTGATTTAGTCTTTCTTTGGTTGCTCGCTATCTTGTGCCTTAGCCTCTAGCTTTGGCTCAGATACGCTATCTTCGGCGTCAGTCTTTGTCTCAGACTCAGTCTTTTGCTCAGATGCGTTATTTTCTGATTCTGCCTTTGGCTCAGCATCGGAGTTTGCTGGCTCATTATCAGCTGCCTGTGCAGTTTCGGCTGATGGGGTTTGGGAGGTTTCAGTAGCTTGAGTGGTGGCAGCATCAGCTGACTTTTGAGCGTTCTCATCTTGAAGCTCGGCGCTAGACTCATCAAGATGACCATTCTTGCACTTGATGGTGAACATGCCACGTGGATGTTTGCCTTGAGCACCAACTACTAAAGCAGGTAAGAACTCTTGCTTGCGCTCATCTAAGTAACGCTGTAATTCACGGGCAGGAGTTTCGCCAGCTAAACGTGACTCGATATAGATAGGACCAAAGTCAGGGATCTCAACAATACCCTTGATTACGGTGATGCCGCGAACAGCCTCAACTGAATCTACCTTAGCCTTAAAGTAAACGCCATTTTTTAAGAGGTTCTTGACGCGGTTGGAGATGTAAAAAGACTTCAGGGCCATAATGCCAAATAAGGCTGCCATGAAGAACTGTAAATAACCATCCTGGCCTAGAGAACGAACATAGAAAGCTAGTGAAATAGCAACTAGGGTGATAAGAACATAGATCACGCCAAAGATCTTCTGCATTGTGCCAATGCGTGGATCAAAGGACTGAGTGAAAGTGAAAGCCATTATCTGGATTCCTTAGTTTGGTTCACAGTACAAAGTAGCATGAGGCTCAGCAGATGAACACATGCTAAGTCTACTCATGAACACACAAAAACTCGAGTATCTTGCTCAAAATGACTAAGTTGGACTTGTCATTTTTTAAACCTGATTAAGGAGTTGCTAATTACTCTTTGATTACCTTAACAAGGCCTTGGTATGAGGATACTGGGTTGAAAGAGTTGAGTTCAGTATCATCGGTTACGCTGACAGTAAGAGCGCATGAACCTTGCAGCATGATTAAGGTATTGTTTACAAGAGAATCAGCGCCTGCAGAGCCCATTAAGTTTGCAGGAACAACGAGCTCAAAACGCTCAAGCTTATTAGGTTCTAAGGTCTTATTCTTATACTCCTCATGTAAGGTAGCTACCTTATCTTCTTTGATGAACACATCAGCGCTGATTCCAATAATTGGCAGTGGCTCTGGTGAGGCATGCTGCAGAGTATAGGCAATGATGAAAACTGGATTATTGTCCTGGCGACTTAAGGCTAGACTTTCAATCTTAAGTTTAGGTGCAGTTGCGCCCTCTGGCAGTGAGTTACATGCAGAGTTAAACAGCGCAGCAGCGGCAAACAGACAGACATTAAAAAGAGAGAAGAGCTTCTTCATATTTTTTTAAGACGAAATAAGTAAAAGTACTAGAACGTGTTTAGCTTATACGAAAATACTTAGCCTGGTTATAAGCTAATGAAAGACACATAATACAATCAATTGCGATTTTGTCGAATCCTCTTAGCTTATCTGATGCAATAAGTGAGAAGATGCTTGCAATCTTTGGATGAGCTTTAAGCTACATAAGCTGATTTTCAGGGGATGGTTGGCTTATTGTTAACGATAAATGCAGGGACTTTCAATAATTTAAGAGCAATTAGCAGAGAAAAGAGCTCTGTTGATGGGTGCATGCTAAGTTGATGCTAAAAAGTTAGAGCAAGGTAGGGCGTGCTGTCGTGCTGTACAAAAGCTTTTTGTAAGCACCTTAAGAGTATGCATTTTGGGATGGCTAAAAAAAGTAGAACCGTATCCTTAAAGTCTATCCCACGGCTGCGGAGCTGTTATCTGCTATCAACGCAACCACCTTAAGGTATACGGTTCGAGCTTACATTTTAGCATTATTGCTAATAGTTTACGCAATAGAGCGGAGCTTGCAGTGTCAAGCGTGAGCAAGGTCAAATCTATCTTTGAGTACAATAAGTAAGCATTACACGTAGTTATTAATCTAATGGCTCAAGTCTATATTTTTTAGATGATGGTTCTTAAGTCAAAGTGCTTTTCACTACAGTAGTGCATTAGTCGATGCTTAAGGCTGTGTTTTTTCAATAGTTCGTGAAACGGTTTACGCAAGTATGGTGATTTGTAGGCGCTGAATGTGTGGCTATGATCCTTAGATCCTCAGCTCTTTAGCTGATCAGATCTTGTGAGCTTTTGATCTTTTGATATTGCAATCATGTGTAGATGAGTAGAGGAAGTTGCGCTTAAGATTTTTGCTTTGAAAAAGCCGTTTGCTTGGGATGGCTTGTTTGCTCGGGAGGGCTTGTTTGTTAGGAGCGGTGTGGATTGGACTTTTGAAGGGATGAGGCACTAGGAAAGCCGCTGTCAAACACAACGGCATACAGTACATGGAATTGGAAAAATATTTATGACTTCTTAGTGCGCGATGGCGTAGAAGATGCGGCTAGGCATTTTCTTGGCGATGGCACTTATTTAGTTCTTATTGAGTAGCTCATTAGGACTTGGATAGTTTTGTCGCTGTAGTGCTTTAGACTCAGATAGGAACTGTTGCTTGAGAGTCTGTGAGCGCTTTGTATTTAGAAAAATAGAGTTATTTGGGCTCAGTGCTCGACTCACTTATTAACGTCTCAGTGCATCTTGCTGTTAAGAGTTTTGTTTAAAAATTTTGTAACAATCTCTTTAAAGCTGATGGATATGCGCAAACTGAGACGCTAACAAATATGATGTAGTTTTAGGTATTTGGTCTAAATACCCTAAAGTTGCGTGTGGATGGCTAGGCTAATATCTGTGGGATATACAGAGATAAGAAGTAACCTCCAACTAAAAGCCAAACAAAGAGTAGTGAGGCAAGTAAGAATGGCTTAGCACCTGCCTGCTTAAACTTATCGAGACTAGTATCGGTACCTAGGGCAGTCATTGCCATGGTAAGTAAAAAGGTATCGATATACTCAATGGTGCCGTTTAAAGGAATATCCTTAACTGTTGGGGCACCAGTGAACTGCTGGAGCATGGTGTTTAAGGCGATTACAGCAATAAAGCCAATTGCAAAGTATGGGATAGTGATTTTGCCGCGCTCATGGTTTTGTGTTGCTAAACCGTTAGAGCTTTGTGCTTTTTTCTTAGCTGCATAAGAGAGCAAGATTGAGAACACAATGAGTACTGGGGCAAGCATCATCACACGAATCATCTTAGTGATGGTAGCTGTGGCAGCAATGCCAAGAGAGTCATTTGGATCCATTGCGTTACCAGCTGCAGCTACGTGGGCAACCTCATGTAAAGTAGCGCCAGTGTAGATAGCTGTACCCATATCGCCTAAGTTATCGAGTAAACCGTAACGATACATAATTGGATATAGGAACATAGCAATAGTGCCAAAGATCACCACAGTTGAGACGGCGACTGCTGTTTTATGGCTTGGGCACTTAACTACAGACTCTGCGCCTAATACTGCGGCTGCACCACAAATAGAGCTACCAGTTGCTGTCATAAGAGCAGTCTGCGAGTCCATTTTTAAGATTTTGCCGAGGAATATACCAAGGCTTAAGGTGACTACTACAATGATGGCATCAACGATTACGGCAGGAAGGCCTACAGCATATACGTCAGATAAAGTAAGACGGAAGCCGTACAGAACAATGCCAGTGCGAAGAATCTGCTTAGTACAAAAACGAATGCCAGGAACCCAATCTTCTGGGAGTTTTTTACGTAAAGAGTTTGCGTAGATGGTGCCTAAGATGATACCTACGATGAGTGGACTTAATCTCATGCTCTTGACCCACTCAAGTTCTGAGAGGTAGAAGGCTGCCATGGAGAATAAGATGATGAGTAAGAGGCCATGAGAAGTATTGGCTCTATTTGCTTTTGTAAACATGCTGTCTCGATACTAAGTTGACCAAAATCAATAAGCAGAGTATTACGATTAATTTTCGTTATGCAGTAAACTGACAAGAACGGCATGGAGCAAGATAACCATGTACATTATTGTTTTGTATGCATTGCTCTGTTCAACGGCTTATAAGATACTCTCAGTACCTCTAACACGCCACTATCATTTTTGTATAAGTTATAACCAAATGTTATAACCACAACAAAGAAGTTGCACGTATTGGTCTGGCATGCATTAAGTTTCCTATAAATGCTTGTTATGAGGAAGCTATGGGGATTTAATGGGATGATTGGTGCTTTGTTAAAGGTGTTGTTTAACTTTTAACAAGCCCACTTGCCTTTATAGACGGCTGTAGTAGTGATTAGTGGCTGTGTATGTAAGTCTTGAATAAGTTGGCAATTGGTTCTTGAGTTAAGCTTCTTTGCTAGTTGGATGCGGCTTTTTGATTGCTCATACTCTGCTGAATGAAGGTGATAAAGCGATCGACTAGTGGGCTTTGTGGCCCTTGGGTACGGACAAAACAGAAGGTGCGCTTAAAAGTAAGATTATCAACAGTCAAATGAGTAAGAATGCCTTGTTCTAGCTCTCGCTTTACAGCGGATTTTGACAAGATGCAGAGACATTCTGAGTTCTGCATAAAAAGCTTGATAGCTTCGGTACTACCTAAGTACATACGGATATTGAGTTCAGAAAACTTAATATTCAATGCTTGTAAGTCTTTTTCTATGTAGTCTAAGGTGCCACTACCACGCTCACGTAACACAATAGGCAAGCGCTTAAATTCTTCTACACTTAACTTGCCTTTCTTAGCAATGGAGTTATTGCTACCAGTAAGGATGATGAGCTCATCTTCTAAAAATGGGGTGTAGGTAAGCATAGGCAGACGGGTAACACCTTCAATCAATCCTAAGTCGATATTATGCTCGTCTAATGAATGCTCAATAAAGCGTGAGTTGCCATTAATAAGCGAGATATCTGCCTGAGGAAAGCTCTCAATAAATTTGGCTAGATATGGTGGTAGCACATACTGAGAGATAGTGGTACTTGCGCCTAAGCGTAGCTGTCCAACATGCACGTTGTTCAAAAGATGCATGTCATACTCAAGTTTATGGTACTCATGCAAGATACGCTCAACATGCTGCAGCATAAGTTTGCCTGCATATGTAAGCTCAAGGCTATTGCCATTGCGCTCAAAAAGCATGACTTGGTATTCATCTTCTAGAATTTTGATATGCCTAGTAACAGCAGGCTGAGATATATACAGTTCTTGAGCTGCAAGAGTAAAAGAGAGGTTCTTTGCGGCTGCATAAAAAACCTTAAGACGGAAATCTTGCATAAGAACACCTCTGTGAAGAGTAGAACTACAGTTGAAGATGTACGCAAATGTGGGGTTCCTAGTGTAGGCCACAGGTTTAGCCACTCACTCAAGGCCCATATTTATAGAGCAATCAAGCCTAACCGTATCTTAGTACAGCTACTGCATGCTATCAATCAAGCAAGATCGATTAATAAGCTTATACAACAAGCTGCTCATAAGCGATATGAGTGTGTCCTTTTTCATATGGCATGCAAGTCAATTAATTACTTAAGGTATCGCTTTAATCTTTTCATGCAAGCATCAATCACGGCCAATGGCAGTTCTAAAAGGATCAACAAACTTACCATTGCTCTGAGCGGGCGCTGTTTCGCATAGTGTTCAAATCTTAACATGCTGATGCTAGAGCCACCGGTGCTGCCAGCCAAAGCTAGTCCGCATGACCAAGACAGATGCTTTGTTTTGGCTAATGATCCTGGCAATTGCGCTTAAGCTTGGGTTGCTGGTGATCTTAGTTATTTCATACGGGTTGGTGATCTTGGCAGTAGCACCTGATCTTGGTAGGAGCGGTGATCCTGCTATTTTATGTGGGTTAGTGATCTTGGTGATTAGAGTTGATCTCGATGCGCTAGTGAGGTGCGAGAGTTTTGCGCTTATCTTTAGCTGATGCCTGCGTTTGTGAAGTGCACGTAGCTTTTACATAGTACAGGGTAAGTGCATTGTACTGCGTAAGTGCAGGATACAGGGGACGTACAGTGTACTGGGTAGTGAAGTGTACTGGGTAAGCACAGTGCTAATTAGTGGGGTATAGTGCTGCCTGCTGCTAAGGTTTAGTTGGATAGGTTGTGCCCCATGAAAAAGCCCCGCTCATGATAAATGCACTTGGCAAGATCTCATGGCGGGGCTTGAAGAGCCTTACTTTAATTGATAAGGCTAGCTGAATTTTGTAGCTGCACCTAGATTACGTATGCGTGCAGCTTATGTTGATTAGTGCATGATCTTAAAGCGATTGATCTTCTGTTGCAGAGAGTTTGCTTGCTCGGAAAGATCAGCAGCAAGCGAGGCCATCTCGTGGGAGTCATTAGAGGCCTTTTCTGCCATATCGTTAATCACGCTAAAGCTTGAGCTTACGTCCTGCAGGAGACTAATCTGATCTTGAGCAGCGCCTGCAATATTATTTGACATCGTAGCTAAGCTTTGAGCAGTGTTGTTTAAGGAGGTAAGAGAATCACCAGCGCTACGGGATTGAGCAACTGATTTTTCAACCTGCTCATTGCACAGATTCATAGCCTCTGCAGCATGGGCAGTATGTTCTTTGTTGGACTCAATGAGGTGAATAATGCCGTTGGTGGATTCTTTGGTTCGTCCTGCAAGAGCACGAACTTCATCTGCTACCACGGCAAAGCCACGACCATGTTCGCCAGCACGCGCTGCCTCAATAGCAGCGTTCAGAGCGAGGAGGTTAGTTTGCTCTGCGATGTCAGCAATGATCTGAATTACCTTACCGATCTCTTGGGAGTCGTCGTTAAGACGGGTGGTTAAAGCTGATACAGATGCAAGCTGCTTAGCAAGATCGTTAATGCTGTCGATAGTGGTATCAACTTCGCGATTACCACGATCAGCCTCTTCTTCTGACTTACGAGCAACATCTAAAGCCTCAGATGCCTTATGAGCAACGTTGCTTGCAGCCTCAGTTACGTGCTGAATATTGCTAGTACCGTTGCGGGTTTGCTCTTGCTGCTGCATAGTAATCTGAGAGTTGTCTTGAGCAAGACGGCTTAATGCAGATGATGAGCGAGCTAAACCATTAGTAGTGTCGGAGATGCTCTTGATGATTGCAGAGAACTCGCTAGAGAGGTTGTTGATGGAGTCTAAGATGGAGTCTTTATAGTTGGTCTCAGCACGGATGGTCATATCACCCTTGGAGATCTTATTGATAATAAGCACAGCATCTTCTGGATTACCACCAATAACGTGCTTGATCTTATTGATAATACCCATAGCGATGACAATACCAGCAACCACAGAAAGGACGGTTGCAAGAATCATCATGATTAACAGCAGCTGAGTAATGTTATTAACGTGGGTAATTTCTTTAGCAGCTGCAGCCTCAACATAATCAATATAGGCGTTGATAGCATCAAGCCATGCCTGAGAAGACTTGCCAAAGTCAGAAACGATGATGTCGCGTGCTTGTTCTAAATTACCGCTGGTAATTTGATTGCGTACATCAGACATATACTTGCTGCCTTCTGAGGCAATAGACTTTAATTGCTGATGCAATCTTGCCTCTTCAGCGCTAATATCTTTATCGATGGCGATGGCTTGATCTAAGTCTGAGTCAGCACGAGCATAGTCTTGCATCAGGTTGGTAGCAACATCAAAGTGTCTTTGTCTAGAGCCACTGTCCTTAGATAACACGGCATCACGGATAGCAATTGCGCTGTCGTGCAATGCACCACGCATATCAATGGCATGACGTTGCTTCGGAGCATAGTCTTCATTAACTGCGGTTAAAGCTGAATCCATGCTGATAACCTTAAATAAGGTGATAACAGCAAGGACAAACATCAAGCCAATAAACAGGCCGAAACCTGCGTAAACGCTTTGAATAATGCCTAGTTTCTTCATCCAAATAACTCCTGTTCAGGACAACTTCTATGTTTTTTAAGGCATATGTTGCTAAGACAAACCAAAGTGGCCAAATAGACAACCACATTGATTGAGAAAACTTTCTATACAGTAGCGCAAGTGATATATGGGATTGTAGGTAGCTGATACTAAGTATTAAAGATGTTCTCTTAAGTACTTAATATCATAGATATAACAATTGCCTCTCTATATTAGATTGCAAACGCACTGATGTGCATACGATTCCCAAAACATGAAAAAAGTGGTCACTTACGGACAACAAAGCACCATACTGGATCTTGATATAGTCAAGAGTGCAAAGCTATTTGTGGATATAAAACGGATACACAAAACTAGGTGCAAAGATTAAGATGAAATCGAAAGATTTAAATTAACTTTCAAAACCACACAGTATTGAGTTGTCGACCTGACATGATGGGGACGGTCGTAGCGGCTATATAGCACTTCAAAAAATGTTATGACTACATAGCTAACTTTAGAGTAAAAATGGCTAAGACAAAAAGAGCAACAAGCACTTTTGTGTAAAGCTCACCTTATCTAAGGTCATCAGAAGATCTTAACACATTACATTAATTTCAGATTAGGCAAGCTCTTTGAGAAAAGTTCTAATGAGTATACGCTCTTAGTTATGAGGCAAGACTTGTCATGTATATTCCATAGTTACAGAAATCTTGGATCAAAATGCGCTCCTTTTTAAAGTGTGTTTCTGTGATCAAAGCTAAGCTTTGACTTGTAATACAATTAGTGCCCATTTGTGTAAAATCCTCAACTTTTTGCCTTCACTTTAGACTGGTTTGATGCATCTAAACTCTTACTTTAGCTAACAAAAGAATCGATTGGTTAAGACTTAAAGCATTGCAGTGATGTTTACGCAGTGGCTGTTACATTACTTTGTTTTTTATGATTTTGATGTGGCACACACCTGTACACTTTCTTGGACAAACACCAAGCGTCCAGTAGGCTCTCCACTCATACGCTTAGGCTTACTTGTATAAGATTGGAGAGCGCCCTTTGCGATTTGTAGCAATGGTCTTTCTTAGAAAGATGGTGGATGGAGCTGGAGCTGTGAATAGAGCTTGTTTGCTAAGAGCTTAAGTGCAGGCAATGGCATATTACTAATAGCTTGATAGCGAATGCATTTGTGATGATCTTTTTTGATGCTCACATGAGTATGCTAATTAAGTTGTTACAAGTTCACTCTTCGTTTTGCAGTTGATAAGCACGGTTAAAGAGGGCATTTAAGTGACTATGTCGATGTTAAGGGTGCCTGCTTGTTAATTATGAGGATGTAAAGGGGAATGGTTTGAGGGTGCTAACTCGATAAAAAGGCCGATTAAGCTTGCAATTTCGTTAGTTTTTAGGTATAAATAGCATCGCTTTGTGTAGTCATTGTTGTGATGACTCTTTTACTTAGAGTATTTTCCGACCTGAGTAAATGTCAAAGCATGGTAGTTTTTCTACTACGTCATCACCCGATGACGTGCAAGAACGATTTGAACAATCTGTTGTATCTGCGAGAGCCTCTGGGCTTATGCCTAAATTGTTTGCAAAATTTTGCACTTTTATAGCCTCTCGTTTGAGTAAGTAGCAAGCTTAGCTTGGCTTTATACTCAAAGATAGCAAGTGCTATCTCTACTTCAGATTGCAAGGTTGCCCTTGCGAATAGGTGCAACTTTTACAAGAAGCCCCAACATCGGGGCTTTTTTTATGCCTAAAATTTACCTTAGCAACAGGCGCAAGCGCATTTTTGTGGTGTTTTATAAGCGCTGTTATGACCATGGTTATGAGGGGTTTACGTGCTTTATCTGTGAACATTGTCAGATATAGCTATGGTGTGGATAAGGTTGTTTAGGCAGTCAATAGGTTTGATACTTTAAAGCTTTTCAGGTATCAGCTTGCGAAACAATTCAACTTATGAGGTGTTAATGACGGGATCTCTTGAACAAAAGCTTCATGAGCTCATTGAGCCAGTAGTTCAGTCTTTCGGGATGGAACTGTGGGGCTTGCGTTACCGTGTCGGACGCAATACGGCACATCTGCAGGTGTTTGTCGAGGGAGATGGTGGCGTTAATGCAGACGCCTGTGGTGATATCACAACAGCTTTATCCCCATTGCTTGATACAGCAGATCTGATTGATCCAGCATATATCCTTGAGGTTTCATCCCCTGGCCTTGATCGTATTCTTTTTACTGTTGAGCAGTTACAAAAGAGCGTCGGTCAAGAGATCAGCGTTGCTTTAAAGATGGCAACTGATGGACGTCGCAAGCTTGAAGGCAAGCTCGTTAGTGCACAAGAAGATGGTTCTTTTGTAGTGCACGACAAGAGCTTAAATGCAGAAGTTACAGTAGCGTTTGAGAACGTTTCTGTAGCCCGCATCGTGCCTGATTATTCAGCATTACTATAGGAGAGATGCCCGAGGCATCCACAAGAGGTTAGACCAAATGGGTAAGGAAATCATTGCGATAGCCGAGGCGCTCTCCAATGAGCGAGCTATTCCAAAGGAGAAGATTTTCGAAGCTTTGGAAGTGGCTTTGGCCAGTGCAACTAAGAAGAAGTACTCTGTTGATATCGACTGCCGTGTTGAGATCGACCGTAAAGAGGGTTCATATACTACCTACCGTCGTTGGGTTGTAGTAGATACTGATGGACCACTGGACAATCCAGTACAAGAGATTTCTCTTGCAGCTGCTCGCGAAGAGTATCCAGAGATTAGTGCTGGTGATATCGTTGAAGATGAGATTCCATCTGTATCTTTTGACCGTATTACCATCCAAACTGCTAAGCAGGTTTTATCACAGCGCGTACGCAATGCCGAGCGCGAGCAGTTAATTGAAGATCAGCGTGGTCGTTTAGGACACGTAGTCAATGCTACTGTTAAGCGTGTCAACCGCGAAGGCTTAATCATTGACCTTGGCAACGGTGCTGAAGGTCTGTTACGCCGTGACAATATGATTCCTCGTGAGAACTACTCCCGTGGCGATCGTATTCGCGTGCTCTTAACTGAAATCCGCGAGGAGAACAAGGGCCCACAGATCATGTGTTCCCGTACCGCTCCTGAGTTCTTAGCTGAGCTCTTCCGTATTGAAGTACCAGAGATTGGTGAGGGTGTTATCGAGATCATGGGCGTGGCTCGTGATGCAGGCTCCCGCGCTAAGATCGCTGTACGTTCTAAGGATAAGCGTATTGATCCACGTGGCGCATGTATTGGTATGCGTGGCGCACGTGTTATGGCTGTGTCCAATGAGCTTGCTGGTGAGCGTATTGATATCGTTCTTTGGGATGAGAACCTTGCTCAGTACGTAACCAACGCTATGGAACCTGCTGAGGTTTCACGCATTGTTATCAATGATGAAAACCACAGCATTGACGTTGCTGTTGCCGACGAGAACTTAGCTTTAGCTATTGGTCGCAATGGTCAAAACGTACGCCTTGCCTCTCAGGTTTTAAACTGGTCTTTACAGGTTAAGGCTGAGACTGAGATGGATCAGGAGCTTGCCGCTGAGAGTGCTCAAATCGTTAAGTTCTTTACTGAGAACCTCGATATCGATGAGGACTTTGCTCGCGTATTATCTGATGCCGGCTTCCAGACTTTAGAAGAAGTTGCCTACGTTCCAGCTGAAGAGTTCTCTGACATTGAGGGCTTAGATGATGAGCTCGTGAAGGCTCTTCAAGAGAATGCTCGTGCTGCAATCGCTGCTAACGAGGAGAAGCTCAAAGCCGAAGGTGCTGATGAGCTTATGAAGGTTGAAGGTGTAGACACCGAGCTTGCTTTAGCTATGGCTAAGAAAGGCATTAAGACCCTTGAAGAGTTAGCTGAGCAGGCTATCGATGATCTCACTGATTTAAATATCGACGCACAGCGTGCTGGCGATATTATTATGGGCGCCCGTAATCTGACTTGGTTCAAGGAAGAAAACGCTCAGGGTGATTCTAGTGCATCTGATGCAGAGCAATAATAAGAGGGGTGAAACAACATGGCTGATGAAATAAAGACCGAGGACAAGGCTCCAAAGCGCATGTCCTTAAACCGTTCCGCCCACGCTTCTGTGAAGGTGCAGGACTCAACTGGTAAGCCTAAGGTTGTACAGGTTGTTCGTAAGAAGACCATTAAGTTCGATCCTAAGCTTGCTGAAAAAGAGCGTTTAGAGGCTGAGGCACGTGCTAAGGCTGAGGCAGAGGCTAAGGCAAAGGCTGAAGCTGAAGCAAAGGCTAAGGCCGAGGCTGAGGCAAAAGAGCGTGCTGAGGCAGAGGCTAAGCGTAAGGCTGAAGCTGAAGCTAAGAAGAAGGCCGCTGATGCTGCTAAGAAGGCTGCAGCTGATAAGGCTGCTGCAGAAAAGCCTGCTAAGATTGCTGAAAAGAAGGCTGAGGCTGAGGAGGCTGAAAAGCTTAAAGCTGCTCAAGAAGAAGCACAGGCTAAGAAGATCGCTCTTGAAGCTAGCCGTCAGGCCGAAGAGGCTCGTCGCTTAGCTGAGGAGAATGAGGCTCGTTGGGCTGCTGAGGAAGAAGAGCGTCGTCGCTTAGAAGAGTCCGATGGCATCGAGGAGTCCTCTGCATTCGTTCGTGAGGCAGAAGCTGCACGTGATCGCGAAGAAGAGAATCGTGGTCGTCACCGTACTAACGAGCGTGGCGGTAAGGTTGCTGCTAAGAAGCGTGAAGAGTCTGAAAACACCTTCGTACGTGGCCGTGGCAACAAGAAGCAGCCACAACGTAATGGCCGTGGCGCTCAAGCTAAGGGCAATCAGCAGCACGGCTTTAACCGTCCTGTAGCACCAGTTTCTCGTGAAGTAGTAATTGGTGAGACCATCACTGTAGCCGAGCTTGCTCAGAAGATGGCTGTTAAGGGCGCTGAGGTTATTAAATGCTTAATGAAGCTTGGTGAGATGGTTACCATCAACCAGGTTATCGATCAGGCTACTGCTCAGATCGTAGTTGAGGAAATGGGTCACAAGGCCATTCTGCGTAAGGAGAATGAGCTTGAAGAGGCAATCTTAGCTGATCGTCAGTCAGACGCTGCTAAGGCTCTGCCACGTGCTCCTGTTGTTACCATCATGGGTCACGTTGACCACGGTAAGACTTCCTTACTCGACTTCATCCGTAAGTCCAAGGTTGCAGCAGGTGAAGCTGGTGGTATTACTCAGCGTATCGGTGCTTACCACGTTGATACTCGTGGTTCAGGTATTACTTTCCTTGATACCCCAGGTCACGCTGCCTTTACTGCAATGCGTGCTCGTGGTGCTCAGGTAACTGATATCGTTATTCTGGTAGTTGCTGCCGATGACGGTGTAATGCCTCAGACTTTAGAAGCTATTCAACACGCTAACGCTGCTAAGGTTCCTCTCATCGTTGCTATCAACAAGATTGATAAGCCAGGTGCAGATCCTATGCGCGTAACTAACGAACTCATCCAGCACGGTGTTATTCCTGAGTCTATGGGTGGTGAAGTTCAGTTTGTTGAAGTTTCCGCTAAGACTGGTCAGGGCGTTGAAGAGCTCTTAGAGGCTGTGTTACTGCAGTCTGAAGTTCTCGAGTTAACCGCTGTGGCTGATGGTATGGCCTCTGGTGTTGTTATCGAGTCTCGTCTTGATAAGGGCCGTGGTCCGGTTGCCTCCGTATTAGTACGTGAGGGTACTCTGCACAAAGGTGACGTAGTTCTCTGTGGTCTTGAGTATGGTCGTGTTCGTTCCTTACGTAACGAAAAGGGCCAGAACTTAGAAGAAGCAGGTCCTTCTATCCCTGTTGAGATCTTCGGCTTATCTGGTGTACCAGATGCTGGTGACGAAGTTACTGTTGTACGTGATGAAAAGAAGGCACGTGAAGTTGCTCTGTTTAGACAAGGCAAGTTCCGTGAGCTTAAGATCGCTAAGCAGCAGAAGGCTAAGCTTGAGAACATGTTCAAGGATAACCAGGCTTCAGAGCTTAATGTTGTGCTTAAGGCCGACACTCAGGGTTCTGTTGAGGCTATCTCTGATGCTCTGTACAAGCTGGCAACTGATGAGGTTAAGGTTAATATCATCGGTTCAGGTGTAGGTGGTATTACCGAAACTGACGCAACCTTAGCTACCGCTTCTTCAGCTATTATCGTTGGCTTCAACGTACGTGCTGACGCTCCTGCTCGTCGCGTTATCGAGACTGAGGGTGTGGATCTGCACTACTACAGCGTTATTTACGATCTTATCGATGACGTTAAGAAGGCTATGTCTGGTCTTCTCAAGGCTGAAGTTCAGCAGCGCATTATCGGTATGGCTGAAGTACGTGATGTCTTCAAGCATCCTAAGTACGGCTCAATTGCAGGCTGTATGGTTACCGAAGGTACCGTTAAGCGTTCTGCCCCAATCCGCGTGCTGCGTGATAACGTTGTTATCTACGAAGGCGAGCTTGACTCCTTACGTCGCTTCAAGGATGACGTATCCGAGGTTAAGAACGGCAACGAGTGCGGTATCTGCGTTAAGAACTACCAGGACGTTCGTGTTGGCGATCAGATCGAAGTCTTCGAGAACGTTGAGGTTAAGCGCACCTTATAATAAGGATGTGCTCATAGCCAAAGCTGCCTAAGGATCTTTTTAAAAAAGTGCGCCTCTAGCAACTGCGTTTATAGCCAGTGCTTTTGAGCGAGAGCGTTTATAGCAAGAGCATTTATAGGCATCGCATCTATAGCAAAAGCCTATATAGGCATCGCATCTATAGGCATCGCTCAGCACGTAAAAGACACTTAGGCAGTCACAATAAAGATAAGCTTGCTCCATGCATGGGGCATGCTTATACAAATCTTTGTTGTAGCAAAAAGCTCTAGTCTTATAGATCTTGTAGATTAAGACAGAGCTTTTTCTGTTTTTTAACTTAGTACTATGGGCTAGTCGCTAATCCAAGATAATTTCTTGAGTTAGCTGAGCTTATAGCACTAACCAACGTAGGTGTACGTCGGTTTATTTATTAAAGGTAATACTATGCCAAAAAGTTATGGCCGTAATGAAAGAATCGCTGCATCGCTTCGTCGTGAAGCAGCCCGTATTCTTGCATCCGAGATTAAGGATCCGCGAGTCAAGCTGGCTACAGTAACCGAAGTTAATGTGGCTCCTGACTTACGTAACGCCACCATCTTCGTCTCTTTCTTAGACGACGATGAGACCACTGTAAAAGAGGCTATGCAGGTCTTAAATAAGGCTGCTGGCTTTGTGCGTTCAACCATGGCAGCACGTCTTAAGATGCGCTACATGCCAAACATTGAGTTTGAGTTTGATAGCCTCGTTAAAGACAGCATGAAGCTCGACGCCCTCATTGCTAAAGGCTTAGGCCCAAAGGATGATGAGGCACGTATGTCCGATGTCGATTACGACAATGAAGAGGACTACGAAGACGAGCGTGACTCAGACAAGAACTAGCACAGCTTGCTTAAGCGCTAGGTAGCCAGAAAATGGCTCTAACGCTCTGGCATGCTATCTAAAGCTACTCAAGCTGCACCCATCAGCTAGATATTAAAGCTAGCTATGATCTTATAGCTCTAAGTAGCTGACTCTTTTTAGTATTATTCATAAGCCCTGTTGCACAATTAATCCTGTGCAACGGGGCTTTTGTTTTGTAAGAGCATCGATATGATCTCGCTCTTCACCGCTTAGCAACACCGGTAAGAGTGAACTATGTAAGACTTCTTTAATGGAGCAGCAACGCATAAGCTACAAGCTACAGATTGAGAATATTCAGAGCATGACCTTCTATGAATATTCAGAGAATGACTTTCTATGAGGCAAGTAGGCAACAGGCTGGATATAGGACTGCAGCAACAGCCTTAGATAAGGTAAAGGCTGTAAAAATATGGTTCTAGGTTTTAAGAATGCAGGGCGTTACAGCTCAAAAAGCTGATGAAGCTTAGCTAACCTTGATGGTATGCAGTGAGGGAAGCTTGTAAAGAAATGTTGTATCTATGAATTTAGGTACAAAAAAACGGCCTTAAAGCCGCTTGAGTACCTGATGGCGGATGGAGTGAGATTCGAACTCACGGAGGACGCAAATCCTCGACGGTTTTCAAGACCGTTGCATTCAACCGCTCTGCCATCCATCCGCATAGGTTGTGCGCACATTATACCGATATTTTTACACTGTGCAAGCCTAAAGCTACAACATTTTGCAAAGAAGTGCGCTACAGGCGCTCAAATGCCTTATATAAGCCAATTTCTAATGCATTAACTTTTTGTCTAATGCTGCTAAACAATGGTTTTTAAGCTAAAAATAATTAAAAAAGCGCTCATGATTGGCTAGGAATTTTGCTGCTCATGATCGCTTCATAAGATCATATGCA
>NZ_AXWV01000026.1 GCF_000482845.1 Anaerobiospirillum succiniciproducens DSM 6400 | reverse complement strand
CACTTGAAAAAATACTTTATGATTTCTGGTGCACATGGAGCATAACGAGCATCATAGCTTTCAAGCTCATAGCAATCAGGAAAAGTAGCCTTTATAAACCTGTCCCTGTAAGCTATTTCCAATTTTCTTTTGCTTAAGTAAACTTTAAGCAAATCTTTGAACTCTCAGAATGCAACCGAAGTGTCTGCAAAGTTCTGACAGTTATCCTGCGCTTGCAAAGATATCATAGTTTTCTATGGCCAAAGAGTTTTCGGATTTGTATTCTTGCGCATAGCAGGATGTTTTTGACCATTAGGCATTGGTCCTATAAAGTTCCTCTTGAAATGGCCACTTATCTTGTTTGAACTGCCACTAGGACGGCCTCTTCCTCTTTTAGGTGCGTTTGGGTCTATCAAGCCGTTCTTAATCGCCTCAATGGTTTTCTTGTTTAGGCTGCCTTTTGGTCGTCCGCGACCTCTTTTAGGAGCATTAGGTACTATAAGGCCTTGTTTCATAGCCTCGATAGTTTTCTTGTTTAGACTGCCTTTTGGTCGTCCTCTGCCTCTTTTTAAGCCGCTATCCTTTGCAGTTTCATTACCATCTGACACTATGGTTTTATGAGCTTGAGCCTCTGAGATTGCATCGACGTTTTGACATGCATCGTTTTGCTTGTCTGTGGTACGAGTTGGCAGTGACTCAACCTTGCTACTTTGCGCTTTTGACTCACGAGACTTTGGAAGTTTAGTGAGTTCTCCAGAAGGGTCATCAACTAAACCAAGCCTTGCCATAAGTGTAAATGAGGCATTTGATGCAGGCAAAACCCAGTGACCATCATCTATAAAAGCTTTAGCAGGGGCATTGACCTCCCTGTAGACATCTCTAAGTTCAGACATTCTAGAGGCAAATGTCGAACCGTCACTGCCGTAAAGCTTATCCATATCATTCATGGCATTTCTTAACTTGCATGCTATGAGCATTGCTACAAAGTTAATGAACTCATTACCAATAACAGATTCACGTGATTGAGCCTTAGTAATATCGAGGTCTAATGTGTTCTTGTATAAGTCGAATATGGTCTCTAACCACCATCTATTCTCGTAATGACTGAGAATGTCTAGAGGCGATAAGTCAAGATCCGACTCATACACAATCATTCCCATCTTAAGAAGCTTTTTTGAGTACTCTTCTCCATCGAAAGTACCATTGTTCTTAAGTCCTTTATGAATCATGCCACTCTGTTCTAACGATGCTCGCGACATATCTCTTATGCTAAAGAGGTACTTACCATTAGGCAAAGATACCTTCTTACAAAGGACATTCACGCCACTAGACAATGTTGCGCATTGTTCATATGAACACAAGTCAAGCTCATCAATCACCTTGGCATTGCATCTGTACGGTGAGATGTAGTGCAGATCAGGGTATTGTTCAATGAGATCCCTAATCTTACTTACAGGAAAGCCTTTATCACAAACAAGAATGCCTTTGGTGACGTTGTTGCTCTTAATAAAGTCTCTGAACGCTTTGTAGTCAAGCATGTTGCCTTGGTAAGCTTTTGAGCAAATTACCTCCTGCATATCGTGGCTATATGCATAGATTACAGAGTTTTCTTTATGATCTTTAAGGTGTGTCTTAGCAGAATCTCTAGAGAGATCATTATTGCCAGTATCTTGTTTAATGACACCATCAATAAAGATATTCTGGTTCTTTGCAACATGAGCAAGTCTGCAGCCATAGAAGCTCTTATGAGCTTGTGTGCACATGCCAAGATGCTTTATGAACTCAGATACCGCATTCTTTGTGAGTCCTATGCAAGGATAGAAGACAGATAAAAATGACCCCTGACTTTTTGAAAGGTAACGATTACAAGCTATACCTGGATCAATTACTCTCAATGAGGCAATGGTCATAATGCGGTTAGCATCTTCAGGATCGAAGCATAAGAGCAAGTCTTGATGAATATCCTTACACTTGTTTGCCACGAACGCCGGAGCGCCATACTGCATAACTGAGCGAGAGTTATGTGTTAGTAGCTTTTTCTCTTCTTGTCTTGGAACATACGCACCATCGATTATGTATCCAATGACTTTGCCATTCCTTGGTCCAGAGTAGTTTCCTTTTGAAGTCTTGTAGCCAGCCCTTTCTCTAACAAGATAACGCTTAGCTCCTTTGGATTTTGAGTCAACAACAACCGTGTTTACTGGTCTGCTAACTGCTCTTACATGCTCTGGTACCACGGTTTAATCACCTTTTAACTACAAGAAAATAATCAAGGTGTGTTTTAGCTTACGATAGTTCATATTCAAACCTTTATGAACTATATTTAACAACTATATATACACAAATTAAACACCACAAATCGTTATTTTACAGAACTTGTTTTGTAGTAATCTAATGGTGCTCTATTCACATAGTTCATAAACTTAGAACATTGTTATTTTGACTAAATCACTTGTTTATGCAGCCATAGCCTAGCTAAATTAGTAGCCACGGCGATCGCTGGTACCAAGCTTATATGGCAGCTACCAGGGTTTAATTAATAGCCACGACGCTCGTTGGTACCACGCTCACCAGTGTATGGGTTGGTATTGCCCTCAGTAGACCAATTGTTATCATAGCTATTGTCAGGTGCAGAACGATAGTGGCCACGTACTTGAGTGCCGTCTGAGCGGGTATAGCCGTTAACATACACGTCTTTTGCCTGAGCGTTCAGAGAAAATGACATTGCAGCGATAGCAAGACCTAAGAAAAATGCTTGTTTGATCATAACGATTACTCATGTGTTGATGCAGATATCCGATGCACAAGAAGAACAATTAACAGATATCTGGCGATTTTAGAAAAGATTGACGCTTTGTCTAAGACTTAGAAAGTGAGTGTATTGAGATCACTGTAAATCTGCTCTTTGCGCCAAAATGTTCTTTAAAAATTAGTCTTGGATATATTGTGGATCTTTCCCCATGTATTTACAAAATACAGTGGTAAAGAGGATATCTACTAGCCTAATGGGCCCCATTGTAACAGGCAAGCTTTATCTTAAGCTGCTCAGTTACGAGTCAAAAGCCAATCACTCACTATTGTAGTTAGATGGGTCTTCATAAAACGGGGGGCTTTGAGTGCACTGATATCAAAACACTTTAGGATGTGTTTAGTACGGCTATCTAAATGAGCATCTACTTTAAATGGCTCTAGTATGCCATCGCCAACAAGTCTGATACTCTCAAGCTGCTCAAGTGCTTTAGTAGCATTTAAGCATTGCTCAGTGTGATCTTTGATAGAACGTTGTATTTTAAGCTTGCTATTTATGTAACTTTCAAGCAAAGAACTTAGCATGCGTACTACACAAGAGCCAATCACAGCCTTTGGAATGACGCCAGATTTTAAACTTTGCTTTAGCAATAATTGAGGCAGCTTAATGACATTTTGCGTCTTTGTAAGACCATAGTAGCTATCGAACGCCGTTAAAAAATCCATACTGCTATCAGTGATAATGCATCTAAAGCCATGCTGATATGCTTGTAGCGATTCAATGATATTTGCGTTCTTAATGAGGCCAGCTTGTTCTTTTTCAATCAGGCCAAGTGCTTTAATCGACTCATCAAAAAACAAATGGCAAAAACGCACTTCACCAAATAAAACTTGGGCTCGAGTTATGCCATGAATATGTGGCAAATCTGCTCTTAATGGATCCTCTAAGCTAAGCAAATCCTCGCCATATTTATTGATTAGATCAGTAATCACATTAGAGCGTGCATCACAGTAGCAAACTATATTAAAGCCATTTGCCTCTAATTCCTGAATGTGCTTTGCACTATAGACGCCTTTATCCATAAATACTGTCTGTCTAGAGCAATCGTAGTCAGGTAGCTTCTTGGCAAAATCAAGTGTGGACTTCAAAGTTGGCTGATATGTCGGATACACGTTTAATTGCACTGGTAGGCCGTCATAAGCTCTTCTTGCAACAAGTGCATGCATAGAGTTTTTACGAATTGTCCTATATTCACCAACGTTTTGAATTATGCTCAGATTTCCTGGGCTCTGAGTATAGTCAGACATATCAACGGTGATGACTAACTCATCTAAGTTCTTAAGATCAGTGGTAAGACGATGACATAGAGGCTCTTTTAGATCAAAGATAGTATCTTTAAGCCAATTAGCAATTAGCTCCTTTTTTACGCACCCTAGGCCTTGAGAAAATAGATAATGCTCATGAGCATATTCATCAAAGTTATAATCGCAGCCTTGCGCGGTAAACAAACTATAAGCTGCAAGATCAATAAGCTCCTCATAGCTTATCTCTTCAGACACATCAGCATGTATCATCGCGCGTTTGATACTATTCTCAAGATTGAGCTCATCTAACACTTTAGCTAAGAGCGCATGAGGGCCATACTTCAGATCGTGTTGCTCCCTTGCCTCATCAACTTTTTCACTGATTACAGTCGGAGCATTGCTACTATCCTTCACTGATTTTGGTAAGGTATTAGCGCTATTAAGAGATGGCCAGAGAGTGTCAGCTACTATCCTAGGAGTGTTAGCCGTCTTAGTCTTTGATATTGCAGTTGCAACAGTTTGAGCACTTGTATCTTGAGCAGAGGATAGTGCAGTAGCTTGGGCGATTGAAGCTTGATTTTGCGCACCGGCTATTGCTGCAGCTTGGGCTCCTGATGCGGTATTTTGCGCTTCTGTAGCTGTCTTTTTAGCACTTTTAGCTTTCTTTTGGGCTGCGATCTGAGCGGCAGTAGTGCCTTCACCCTTTTTGCTGCCGCGAACAAAGCCTTCTTGGCAAAAGGTATATGCTGTACTACGTGAGATGCCTAAAGCCTCTCCAATATCAGAGAATTTAAGTCCCTGCTTGCGCAACTCTCGAGCTTTGAGCACCACAGTGTGATCGTGCATAGGCACAATAACCCTAGGCTTTTTACGCGGCTTTCGTGCCTCAGTGCTATTAAGTAACTCACCCCTGCACATAGCTTGAGCAGTACTATTGGCCATACCAAGAGCCTTAGCAATTTGACCGAATGATGCTCCAGCCTTGCGCATTTCACGTGCTTTTAGAACAACACTTTGATCGTACATAATCTTGCCCTGATCCTTACAGCCAAACCATACGTGAGTGCAATTATTACCCCCAAGTCTACTCTAGAATATACCACCTAACTAAGGCTAGCATTAGCATTTTTGATCTTTGCACCAGCATAATAGCCTTGAGGCAAGAGGTAGAAGTCTCAATAACAGCCCCGTTCTTGAGGTAGCTTACTTGTCTCTATCATCCGCTGTGGAAGGCGCATTGATTGAGGCTGTTACCTAATCTTGGCTGTTATCTAATCCAGTATGATACTATCTCTAGTCTGATACCTTCTTATCGGCTGATGCCGTCTTCTGGCCAGATGCCTTATCCTCGTGTGCTTTGTAGCCGTATGGATCATCACGATCAGAAAAGCTTGCAGCCATGAGTGAGGCAAAGCCGCCTTCTGCAAGTGGAATCTTAGCCTCGTTTTTAGTTGAGTTCTCACTCTTGCTCTCTTGGCTATCTGTGCTGTGGCGACTACTCTCAGGACTATAGTATGGGATGCCGCTAGCACCTGAGATAGCATCGACGCCTAAGGCCTCAGGTGATATGGATGTTGGCTCATCGATAAGTTTTGCTAGCAACATAGCATCCGTTTCTTCGGAGTTGATTCTCGATGGTTTTTGCTTGTGGTACAAAATGCCTTTAAAGTGTAGTGGTAGATTCAGCATAAACACAGTATGCATCATGATCAATGCAAGCTTGTCTGATAGCGTGCTGCTTACCTCTGCATTCGCTATGTATTTAACTTTAGTATCGATATAGTCGATGATAAGACCTCGACGGTAGAGTTTTATCAAAATATCGATATCAAAGCCAACTCTAGGCCTAAAGCCATCCTCCTTAAGACAAGCGACTGTGCTTGCGACAGGATAGACTCTAAAGGAGCAAGTACAGTCCTTAACTGCTAAGGTTAAAGTCTCAAAGGCCGCCATAAAGTTATGGAGTTTACTTCCAACTATCAATGAGAAAGGAGTTTTCTCATCATATTGAGGATCGCCTGAGATTACAAACGGAGGGAAGCGCAGTGACCTTAAAATCAAGGCCTTAATATCCTCAAAGTCATAGCGCAAATCGGCATCTAACTCGATTGCATGGGTATAGCCTTGCTCTAATGCATAGAAAAGGCCCTGTGCAATAGCATAACCTCTACCCTGTTGCTCAGGGTAAGATACCAAGTGCACTTTAGCTTTTGCATTGCGCCCAAGTACACTCCAGTCAAGCGCTTGTGCATTTGCACCTGCAGCATCGTCCTCTACTTTTGCATGTGTTGGCGCTGCACTTGCCTTGGCAGTATTTGAATAATAATCGTCGCAAGCGGCTTTAATAGCAGCACGCTCTTGCTCGGAGTTACCATCATCTACCAAGATTACAGGGAAGTTATATTGCCTGATAGCCTCAAGCAAAGTAGCGACATTATTGCTATTGCGACAAACTGGCACAACGAAACAGAACTTTTGGTAGGCCATAACTAATCCCTATCTTTTCTGATCTGTACTAATCTCAATCATGATTAGTAACACTGAGCTTGCACAACGCCACTTGCCTCAAGCCGATGATGTTAAAGTCTTTGATTATTTTGCTGCGTGAGCTTACAGCTACATCACAACCTATCTTAGAACCATGCTCATACAGGCACTGCTCAGATTATTAGCTGTTAGTGCTGAAAAACTCAACAATTAGCACTGAAATGTCATAAGTTGATCAAGACTTTTGTATCTACATTGAGAGCTTTGCTCATTAGAGCAGCATATTCCTGTCGTGCTCTTTTAGTTATGGCTAATGCTTTTGGTTTTGGTTTTGCGCATAGTCTCTTTTGATAAAAATCGGGGCGTTGCTTGCGCATCCACTTTTTTCAATCATGACGACGCTTTTGTCTCAGGTCATGCAGCTTTAACTTAAGAACGATCCATAATGTCGCATCGAAATAGTCTTCGCCTATTGCTTTAAAGTCGCTAATGGGCGCTACATAGGCAAAATGCCTTATATACAAAGATATTCTTTTGCTTAGATGCAAGAATACCAAGCGTTAGCTCAAATGTAGCTGCAAAGTATGGTATCTTGAGACTCTATGACGATTAAGCAACAATGATCAGCATTCATGCAAGCTTTGACAGTTAATCGATTTACCAACACTTTACTTTCACGAAGCTTAGTTAATTTGCGTACACCTGTATATATGCAGACGGCAAAGCACAGGTCGTGCACTTTACTTTAGAGGATTAATAATGGGCAAAAAGTCTCGCACTAAAAAACTGCGCCAATCTGGTGATTTGCCAAAGTTTTCAAGAAAAGATAAGAGTAATATCCGCTATCAACCATACAAGCAAGATAGCGACGATGGTGATTTATTACAGTCGCTATATCAAATGAAACATCAACTTGAGTCAGGGCAAGCTGATATTTATGATGTGGTTGCGCAGCTAATGAATAATGCAGGCATAGATCTTGGTCTAGGCCCATCAGAGGGCTCAATCAATCATGCACACAGTCTTCGTGCATTTATAGAAGAGAGCAAAACTAAATATTTAACTGGTCTTGAGAAAATAGCTGACTATCAGTCTTATTCACCAGAAAAGTCTTTGAAAGACGAAACAGCTAAAGCTGCAGGTTATAGCGATGAAGAGCTACAAGCTCGTGCATCTGTAACCGACTCTGACTCGTATCAAAAGAAGGTTGCCGATCTTCTAGGCATCAAGCGTACTGATGATCCTGAGCAGTTTAATTTAGGCGCTGCACCTATTATTGCTGGTGCACTAGAAAAAATTGGTGTGTTATCAACTATTGTTAAGCATATCGGCAACGAAAAGTTCAAAGGGCTTGTCAGCAATGAGCTCTTAGTTGGCAAGTTGTTCATCGACATGTTCCGTGACATGAACAAAAATACGCAGTACTTACAACTAGAGCGTCACAATTACAACAATCTGTATGCTGCATTGCTATTTACAGACTTTGAAGAAAGCTCTGCACAACTTTATCTCAACGAATACACTGGTATTTTAGGTGCTAAAAAACTTGGTCAATACAAGAACCATCAGAGCATCTATACTGACGTAATCAATAAACTTTTTAAGTTCTATTTTACTCCAGGTTTTAATCTAACAGCAGTACAGCTCATACAAATACCAAGAAACTTCATCAAGTTTGCTCATATCAATGAAAGCATGAAGGTAGAAGAGTGCGCAGATCTTAATAATAAGCTCATCTGCTTTTGCGATATATGGACAGGAGTACCTGTCTTAATTTGCCGCTCTAAAGGAAACTCTACCAAGAAATCAGCCGTTGTAGACTTAGCTGTCGAAAACTTAGCTTTACTTAGAAAACATTACCCAACAGTCAACACTATTGCTGTTAATGATAAATATGCAACCCCTAGTCTTTTAGAAGGCTGCAAAAATGCAGGACTGCAAGTCTTTTCCTATATCGAGGATGCGCAGAAGGCTGCTTCAATTAAAAACTCCTATTCAGATAAACTCGTCGACATAATATCCGGAAAACCTGATGATGCCATTGCAGTAAATATGAGCGAGAAAGGTGAGCAAGTAGAAGGCTTAGATGGTTTAATGCGCTATGGAACAATCGTTAGGAACGATTCCTATGAAGCACAGCTAAAAACAGAGCAAGCCATACGCAGACTGAGAACTAGTCTAATTGGATACTTTACTCATAAACCATTTAAATCTCAGCTTGAAGCCCAAAATGCCATAAAAGCACATGAGTCTACATTTAAGCTAGTTTCGGTTGATATTAATAAAATTGCTTATTTAGATCTCGACGATGGCAAAGTGGAAGTCAGCTTTTTTGGCGTAGATGATTCTTCTGAAGAAAGCTTGGCAATTAGAAACAGTGCATATGCTTTTAGCCTCTACAATAATCTTGTAGGATGTAAGGTACCATTGCTTTACCATATGTGCGAAGAAACTCGTCACAATGAGGAGCTTTGGAGCAAGTTAAAACCTTTCACTGCAATTGTGCCTGATTGCGCCATGCGCGATGAAGACATTAAAGCCGGCTTATTCTTGGTAAGCGATCTAATGATGGCTATTTGTACTGTCCTTGACAAGCATGTTAAAGCGCTCATGAATGATACTGTTGCAGAAGAAACTAAGTCAGCCAAGATCATGTCTATTGCGCCAACCCTCTACAAATACATCAATATGTTTGAACTGGAAGAAGGCTTAGAAGTAAGTTTCGACAGCGACGATATTACATTGGAAATAGATCCGTTAAGCGATTTCGATTCCATGAGTATTGAAAAGACCTGTGATGGCTTTGATGTTGATATTTTCGATTTAGACGCTGTTCACCTGCTTCAAAACCTAGGCTATGAATGGGAGCGCTTCCTAAGCGGTGAAGTTATTCGAGTATGCAGTTATTCTAAAGACGAATGGATTGGATGCACTATGGGCATTCCTTCCATAAGACAAGCTGACTACGACGATTATCAAACTGCCTCAATGCAATCGGATCTAGAAAATGCAAGTAGGTAAAGCCTCTTAGATTAGCATTGTGTCATTGGCTAAATATGCAACGGCGCAAGGTACATCTTGCTAAGGTACATCTTGCTAAAATACATCTTGCTAAGGTACATCTTGCGTCGGCACAGTGCTAATTTGAGCTAATCACCCTATCTTATGGCTCACTCCACATTAATATGAATGTCAGAGTGCATCAGGAGCATGCTAATAAGCTTAAGTTTGCGTCATTTTAATGCTCAAGGCAGACAAATGGCGCTTTGACTCACTTTTATAGCTCAAAGAATACCAAAGCCTTCATTTCTTTAATGATTTAGCCCATTTTGTGCTTTCTTTTACCTCATTATTGAGCTGTATCATACGACTACATACTTGCGGTGATTTTTATGCTGTACAAGTCAACCGTCAATCTTTCAGATATTCCTTGTCGCTACTACCTATCCAAGGCTAATGCTCAGGGTAGCCAATACGTATACGCGCACGTTGGCGATAAGTACAACAAGGAAAAGAAGTACAGTGTTCCAGTACGTTTAGCCATTGGTAAAGTCTGTGCTGACGATTCTGGCAAGATGTATCCAAACAATAACTTTTACGAGAAGCTCCCTGATGTCATAGTTAAAGAACAGCACCCCTCTCGCAGCATGAGTCAAGATATTGGGGCTTTCTTGCTAATACAGCGCGTATTCCATGAGCTTGGAATAGTCTCACTTCTTCAAAAGCATTTCTTAGATAAGTCTGCATTAGTCCTTGATTTGGCCACATTCATGATGATCTGTGAGGACAAGGCTTTATGTCATTTTAAGGACTATGCTCGCACCCACCCTCTATTTAGAGAGGATCAGCATATTGTCAGTGACGAAACTATCAGTCGTTTCTTATCAGATACCTCACAAGATCAGATATATAACTACATAGTTGATTGGAACGCTCAGAACAAGAATGGTGCTGAGATTTTCATCTTATATGACGCTTCAAATAAGAATTGCCAAGCTGGTGACATTGATTTCGTAGAGTTTGGTCATGCCAAAGCAAATGCTGACAGCCCAATTGGGAACTATGGTATCGGACTTGATGCTCATAAGATGCTGCCACTCTTCTACGATGGTTATCAAGGCTCAATACCTGACGTTTCACAGCTTGAACAGCTAGTAAACAAGGCAACTAAATTTGGCTATCAGAAGATAACTTTCATATTAGACAGAGGTTTCTTCTTTGATGGCAACATACGATACATTGATGAGTCAAAGTGCAACTTTATCCTCATGGTTAAAGGAAATAAGAAGCTTGTAGGCGAAATCATCGATAAGCTCAGAGGCAGCTTTGAGATGGATCATAAGTATCTTATTAAGACCACATCAGGAGTGTATGGATGCACAGAGAAAAGAGAATTTGCTGGTAAAGATCGATACTTTCATGTCTACTGCTCAACGCAAAAGCTTCATACTGAAAGTGACAAGCTATCTAAGCAGATTGAAGACCTAGAGGTCCATCTAAGAAGATGTAAAGGAAAAATCCTAGACTCAACCAAGGATTTTGACCCTTATTTTGATCTACAAAAAGATAAGTCAGGCAAGCTAATCTTCTTCGAGCGCAAATACGACGCAATTACAGCAGAGCTTAAAAGAGCAGGTTACTTCACGATCATTACATCTGAAAAGATGACAGCACAAGAGGCTTACCTGCTATACAAGAAACGTGATAGCTTTGAGAAAATCTTCTGTGATGATAAGGCATTTTTAAGCTCAGACAGCTCAGTTGTTCGCTCTACTCAAGCGCTTAGAACCAAGATGTTTATCGAGTTTATCGCTCTTATCGCACGATCTAGACTCTACTCTCTTATTCAAGATGCATCTATCAGAGTGAAAGGTTGCATGGTTGTACATAACGTTCCTGATACTTTAATTGTTCTTGATAGAGTCAAAGCTATTTCTCTTAAACCTAATGGCAGATACACTCTTCAAAATGGCTTATCGCGAACAACCATGCAGATTTTTAGCTATTTTGGTGTAAGCGAGATAGAGCTTAACAATATGGTCTCTAAGCTTTTATCTAGGCTATCGGCAGCATCAATAGAGTATGAAAACGATCTGCCTATTAATGCTACAGATAAGCTAGAAGATGGTTCTGACAAGTCATCCCATGATAGATAGTTTAGCTAAGCTACATCAATTCACAAGCTTGGCATGTACACATATCCATGGGTTAAAGGGATCCTTGTATGCAAAGTCGTAAACATTTTGCGCGCAAGCTGTAGTTGCAATAAAACAAGCTTATTGCGCGTAAACAAGTGCTAACTAAGGCCTATGATGGTAGATTAGATAGGCTAGTGTTCAGGCAACAATTTGTGGGGCTAAAGATTAAATGGCTAAAGTAGACAGTGATGAAGTTCTTTTAGACAATGCTCTGGTTGAGCTTTTAAGCAGCTTTAAATTTCCCTTGTTTGCTCAATTTGCAAGCACTGTTGGCAAAGACTACAGCAAGTTTAAAGTCAGCTCCCTTAAAGAAAAAGTCGCTATACGCGACATCTACAATCTTTGCATGCTTGAAAGCTTTGTCACTATGGGGCTTAGCGCCTCTGATCTAACTAGATTTGATTTCTACACAAGAAGCTATTTTTGCGATAAGAATGCCTTTGTCCGTGTTCAAGATCTATACAATTTCATTACTTTGGACAAAGGTGCGCTTAATAAAGAGTACGATTTAGACTTCTTAACTCTACTTAGTGGCGCTCTTGACCGCTTTGGGATTATCAAGAAATTAGTGGATATCCTTGGCCAAAAACAAACAGTTGGACTTAACACTGATGTCTTGATTGCCAAAGCTCTTTTTGACATGTACAGCGCCATGCATGAACAGTGCAAGTCATATCCTAAGGAGTTATCAAGCCCGCGCTTAAATATCTTTTACCCTGCCCTTATCAAGCTTAATCGCGCTCAAGACTATCTCTTATTCAATGAGTGCACTAGTTCTCTAGCATTTGCTGAGCTTGGTAAGCATAAGGATCTTGATGGTCTTTACACTGCTCTGTCCAAACAAATAATCGCCAGTATTGCACCTAATCACAAAGTCACATCTGTCTTTATTGTTACCGTACCACGTAGACTGTTCAGTGTTGACTATAATGATGATGAAAGCTACGAGTTTATCTGTGATGCAGCTACCGGAATACCTTTAGCCTACGATGTATCTACTACTACACCGCGTAATCGCACTGAGATAAAAGTATTTGTCTGGAATCACCTGCGTCGTGTGTTAGAACAATATCCTGACATTCAGAACGTCATTATTGATGGCCAGCTTATCTCTAATGCGTTAATTGAAAACATCAACAGTGAAGGTCTTAACCTCATTTGCAGGATGCAAAAAAATAGCCCCTTACACCTCGATCTTGTGCATGTTGATACTAAATACTTTCAACCTGTTAAAGATAAGCAGGACAAAGAGGTAGCTTATGGATTTCATTCTACATATAGAAGAACACTGCCGACTAAAAATAAGTCTTGGTTTAATTATGATCATTATTATGATGATGAGGACGAGGATAGTGCTCTAGATTTATCAGTTCTGGCTGACAAAACGCTTGTTGTTCAGTACTGTGACAAAATTTTAGATAAAGCGCGCGCAGAGACTATCGTATATCAACAATACATCAGCAAATACAATAGCCATGAGAGCGAAGGTTATGCCTACAGGCATCTAAAGGATTTATTAAGACAACTGAAGTACTGTCAGGCTATGGCCAAAGATGGTGGTGATCCCAAGATCTATCAAAACGAGCACGGCTCTTGGAGTCTCGATATACAATTTGCCATTAATGATGATGAAATAAAGAGATTATCTATATCTGAGACTGCTTTTGTTGTAGCTCAATCTAAGTTAGATAATCCTCTGACTTTAGAAGCGCTCTATCCACTCATGCTTAACTTTGACAAGTTCCAAAAACGTTGGCATGACTTGGCATCTACTAAACTCAAACTCCCAGCATACTACTCAAATTGTGAGGGCGCTACTAAAGGCTTTGTCTTCTTATCTAATGTGCTATTAATGACCTTAATCGCTTTAGGTCACCACATTGAGATCAATACTGACACCAAGATTACTCTGCGTAACTTTAAGAACGATGGTTTTGCTGTTAGCCCGTATGTAACTACACTTGCTGCCATGGCATGCTGCCTTAGCTCAGTAAAAGTTGCTTTAAAGCTAGCAATAATCGAACGAAGAGAGGCAGAGGATGATGATCTGATAAGCGATATAGCTGATGATGATCTCAAACTTAACTATATTTATGATGAGGCTAAAGACACATTAAAAAAGCTAGGTCCTGAGTGGTCTCGTTTTGCCAAAGGCCATATTTTACGCAACAGAAACTACTTAGAAGTGCTCAGGGAAAAAAGTCCATTAGAGCTCAAATTTGAAAAGCTTGTTAAAGATCAAGCTAAGGCACTCAAGGCCCCCGTACACAGCGAGGGTTCATTTGAACCAGACAGCATCTGTGCGGCTATCTTAACAGCGCTACAAAATGTTAATAATACTTCACACATAAGTAAAAAGAACAAGCATAGAACAACTATAAGTGAGATGGATGAGTTCTTAAACACACTTAGCAGCTACGAGTTGGCCTCTGAGAGCAAGGCATAGAGTTCTAACAACACCGCTACCTATCACTATAGGCTACATAGATAGCTCTTAGGCCGCCTCTAGTACCTTGTGCTGTCGAGGCAGACGGTATCGTCAGTGCCATGGTCACTACCTTGCGATGCCGAGGCAGACGGTATCGTGAGTGCCACTATTAGTGCCTACGCTTAATGCTTGGTAGATAGCATTGCTTTTCCAAGTCTTAGTCTGCTTGAGTGCAGAGCGAGTCTGCCAAATTAGCAACAAATGTAGGATCAATATCAAAGCACTTGAGGATGTGCTGTGAGTGTTGGTCGAACGGAGTTGCTAGCTTTAAAGGTACTAAATCGCCTCCACTAATGAGCCTAATCTTGTCTAAGTGCTCTAAAGCTGACAGTGTACTTAGGCTTTGCTCATGATTATCGGTTTTATCAGGATCAAGAGCTAGTTTGCTATTGATATAAGCTTGCAGTACAGAGCTAATGAAGCGTACTACACACGAACCAGTTAGTAACTGAGCAATGTCGTTGTAGCGTAGGCTTTGCTTATTTATGTTGCTTGGTACTTTTAACAAACTTTGAGTTTTAGTCAGTGCGCTATAGCGATCGTAGGCTTGAGCAGCATCCATTAGTTCAGTGGTAGCAATACAGCTAAAGGCATGTAACTTATCTTTAAGCGTATCATTAATTTGATTGCCACTCTTAACTTTTACCTGATTATTAAAGCTTATAGACGGAGTGCTAGCACCTCTATCATAGAAAAAGTGCATGTAACGCTCTTTGCCTAAAAACTTACCCTTGATGGTCTTTCCTGAAATTAATGGTGCTTTTTCACTAAGCATTTGCGCAGAGCTTGACAGTTCCATTCCATGCTCATTAACAAGCTTAGTGATAACAGCACTTCTGCCATCGCAATATAAGACTACATTGAAACCACGATGCTCAAGGTCATTAATAAAGCTGTCTGTGAATGTACCCTTATCTAAAAAGACGGTATGCCTGTCATCAGTGTCATCAGGAAGTGTGTTGTCAAACTCACTTAGGCTTTTTAAGCTTGGCAATGACTCTTTGATAAGCTCAAAGGTAAAAGGCATGCCATCATAAGCCCTGCGAGCCTGAGCTACATAAAAACCATCTAAAGTAGAGGCTGAACGAAACGATCTGCCATTGATAATGTTGAGGTTGCCAGAGGTCTGTAAACTATCTGATAAATCGTATGTAATTATCAGCTCATCTGATTTTTCAAATGTCTTAAAGAGTGTTTCGCTTAAGGCATGCTGCAGATTAAATAAAGGGCCATCAAGCAGTTGTGCTAAGTCACTTTCTCCAGGAAATTTTTGGTCCTGGTTAAATAAGCAGTGGTCAGCGGCATATTGCTCTAAGCTAAGAGCCTTTCCATCAGCAATAAAGATACTATAGCAAGCTAAATCAATAAGAGTTTCCACATGCACCTTGCTCTCAAGATGAGCAAGCTTGATGGCGCTCTTTAACGTTTTGTCCAACCTAAGGTCGTATATAGCTTTGCTTATGAGCGCATAAGATCCAAACTTAATACTTACATCTTCACTGTCTGAGTTAACAGATGGCGTAGATGATGGATTTGATGAGGCTTTTGATGGTGGATTTGAAGATGAATGTGATGATGCTTTTGATGCTACCGTTGAAGACGGCGTAGGCTCTAAAATTGAGCTCTTATCTTTAGTGCTAGCTTGAGACTCGTCATCTTGGCAATCACTGTTAGCTGTACTATTTGCGTTGGGCGCATTCTTAGCAATGTTAGCAACAGATGCACAAGTGTTAGTCAATTCATGAGTATTATCATGAGAAGATTGCTCATGCACTGCAACCACAGTTGTAGGGCCGCTGCTTTCTTTGCTGTTACGTCCTCTTGTCTTGACGAGATCCTTGCAAAAGGAGTAGACGCTGCTACGTGAGATATCAAGAGTCTCGGCAATTTGAGCGTAAGTATAATATCCAGATTGGTACATTTGACGTGCTTTTTCGACAACACTTTTATCCAACATACTGCTTATAACCTCGACTACTCAAGATATTACTCACCCTAAACGTTATAGCCCAAAACGCAAGGATCTTGCACGAAACTTTTAGATCTCGATGAAAAAAGGCAGCTGACGCTGCCTTTTTTGTGCCAACTAAGCTTTAGAGCAATGCTGTTAATTGCTCTAGCCTTGCTTGTGGTGTTGCTCATGCAAGGCTTGGCTTTGCTCTTAAGCTCTCTTAGCAATGCTCTTGTATAGCGTGGAGCATTGCTGTTAATTGCTCTTTGGTACTTAATGGGGCTTGGCCAAGTTCAAAAGAACTTGGCTTGTGTGCGTAAATTACTGCACGATCTCAAGACGCTTTTGGGCATCGTCGCGACGACGGCGGCGAGTTGGCTTTGGAGTTTCCTCTTCGTCCTTGTTGTTGTGAATTTCACCAACAGCGATCTCGGAGGAGTCTTTGATCTCCATAGCGTACTTGCGCTCTTCAGCTTCGGCACGCAATTTACGTTGTGCCTCACGCTTTTCATAGCCACTTAAGGTCCAATCCTCTGGAGTAGTTGGCTTGAACTTACGTGGATTGCTCTCAAGGGCAATATCGAGCACTTCATCGATAGTCTTAACTGGAACGATCTTAAGACCCTTAGTTACGTTCTCAGGGATATCCCACAGATCTTTCTTGTTATCAAATGGAATACATACAGTCTTAACACCACCACGCAGTGCAGCAAGGAGCTTCTCCTTAAGACCACCGATGGCCAGCACGTCACCTCGCAGTGTGATTTCACCAGTCATAGCCACATCAGAGCGCACTGGGTTGCCGGTTAAAGCAGACACAATAGCGGTGGTGGTAGCACTACCTGCTGATGGACCATCTTTCTTGATAGCACCCTCAGGGAAGTGAACGTTAAGGTCAACACTTTGATAGAAGTCTGGAGCTAAGGAGAACTCACGTGCGTGGGAGCGAACCCAAGCAATAGCAGCAAAGACAGACTCCTTCATCACTGAGCCAAGCTGACCAGTGAGCAGGTGCGTACCCTTACCCTCATTAGCGATAACTTCAACTTGCAGCATATCGCCACCAACTGAGCTTACTGACAGACCGTTGACGACGCCAACACGATTGTCCTTAAGCTTAGAGGTGTAGTCGTAGCGCTTAGGGCCAATGAGCTTTTCAATCTCCTTAACGCCTAAAACAGTCTTTTTAGGAGTCTTAGGAGGGTTAAGCATCAATTCCTTAACTACCTTACGGCACAGCTCTGCGATGATGCGCTCTAAAGCACGAACACCAGCTTCCATAGTGTAGTGCACGATCAGCTGCTTTAAGCCTGCATCAGAGATATCAAACTCATCCTCGCTTAAGCCATTTCTGCGCAGCTGCTTTGGCAGTAAGTGCTCACGAGCAATATGGAACTTCTCATCTGCAGTGTATGAGGACAGATCAATGATCTCCATACGATCAGACAATGCAGGTGGGATGTTGTAGCTGTTAGCAGTTGCAATAAACAGCACCTTAGATAAATCGTACTCAAGGTCAACGTAGTTATCTGAGAAGGTGGAGTTCTGCTCTGGGTCTAACACTTCAAGTAAGGCTGCAGAGATGTCGCCATGGTAAGTATTTGTTGAAATCTTATCGATCTCATCGAGCAAGAACAGTGGGTTATTCACCTCGCACTTGATCATGCCCTGAATAATACGGCCTGGCATAGCACCGATGTAAGTACGACGGTGACCACGAATCTCAGACTCATCATACATACCACCAAGAGCAACACGTACATACTTACGACCAGTTGCTTTAGCAATGGAGGCAGCTAAAGAAGTCTTACCGATACCTGGAGGGCCCATTAAGCATAAGATCTGACCATGGGTGTCAGTCTGCTCACGACGGCTTTGTACTGCAAGGAACTCTAAGATACGGTCTTTAACTTTCTTAAGACCATAGTGCTCTTGCTCTAAAACATCACGTGCCTTAGCAAGCTCCTTATTGATTTCGGTGCTCTTAGACCATGGGATGGAGAGCAAGGTATCAATATAGTTGCGCACCATGGAGTTTTCGCCAGTGTTAAGCGGCATGATGGCAAGACGAGAGATTTCCTTTTGCAGACGGTTAATAACCTCTACAGGAGCATCTAAATTAGCAACCTTATTGCGGTACTCTTCAAGATCATTGCTGTCATCTACCTGAATGTTAAGCTCACGCTTAATAGCCTTGAGCTGCTCATTTAAGTAGAAGTCACGCTGTGATCTATCCATAGCAGCACGAGCATCTTCAGCGATCTTCTTATCAACTTCAGCCTTGTAGGAGAAGTTGTTTAAGAAAGCGATCACTGCCTTAGCACGAGCAACTGGATTTAAGGTCTCTAAGATGTACTTCTTGTCGAAGAATGGCAGATTTAAGATCTGAGCTAAACCATCAGCAAGCTGACCTAATACAGCAAGCTCACGAACAGCGACAATTAACTCAGATGGAATGTTCTTCTCGATGATATTGCGGCCACCGTGCTTTTGCACCTCAAGAGCATTGTCTAAGGCGTTTCTTAAAGCGTCGATGTAACGCTTCTCGATAACTGGGTCGACCTCAACTTCCTTTAAGAACTTGACCTCAACATGGCGTACTTGATCGGCTGGATCATCGATGATACGAGAGATCACAACACGCTCGTAACCACGAATAGTGGCACGGTACTGTTCTTTGTCGTTGTAAGCGGCGCTTAAAACCTTTGCCACTACACCCACACGGCCTAACTCATCTTTAGTAGGACGTACATCGGAGTCAGCAAGCTGTGTAAATACAGCAATATTCTTGTCGCTCTTTAATGCCTCTTGCAAGGTGAGCACGGTGTTTTCGCGTGCTGCAATCAGTTGCACATTGGCAGATGGAGTAATAACAATCGAGCGCAGAGTTATAAGCGGGAACTTAGCAGTACGAGTATTGCCTTCATTATCGGTTACCACCTCGTAATCAGAGGTTGATGTATTCTTGTCAGCAGACACGTCTTTCTCCTTATCTGCGCTTAAATCATCACTATCAGATTGCTTAGTTGAAGAACGTTTAGCTCTCTTAGACTTGACTGTATTCTCTTGAGTCTCAACCTTTGAGCTATCAGTAGCGTCAGCATCAGTTACTAGCGCTGCCTTATCTTCTTTAGTCTCTTCAACAGTCTCATGAACTGCAGCGGCTACTTCTTGTTCCTCATCAACCTTTGCTTGGGCCTCTTCATTGGCCTTGTTCTTACGTCGTTGTAAGAAAGCGTTGATGGCAGCAGCCTCTGCCTCTTGAGCTTCATTCTTAGTTAAAGTTGCGCCCTTAACCTGATCTGCGCTGACATTTTCCTCAGCTACAGGATCACGAGCGATACGATCTTCGGCCATAGCTGCACTTTTTACAGTGCTCTTTACCTGGCTCTTAGTTACGCTCTCTTGTGGCGCTGCCTCTTTTGTAGAGGCCTTTACATTCTTTGAGCTTGCGCTCTTTGCAGCACTATCAGTAACAGCACGCTTAGACACGCTCTTAACACTTGCACTCTTTGCCTCAGAGGCAGCCTTGCTCTTAGCGCTAGTGGTGCCTTTTGCAGCAGTCTTGCTAGCAGCGCTCTTGGTAGCTGCAGTCTTACTAGCAGATGCCTTGGTAGCTGCACTCTTGCTAGCAGCGCTCTTGGCAGCTGCGCTCTTAGCACTCTTGCTTGAACTGCTCTTGCTTGCACTAGCGGTGCTCTTTAAGGTCGAGCTATCCTTAGTTGCTGATGCAACCTTGGTGCTAGAGGTGCGTGAGGATGATGCACGTGCCTTGGTGGCAGATGCTTTAGATGTCTTTGCAGCTGCTTCAGCCTTAGCATTAGCTTCTTTCTTATCACTAGAGGCACTAGCTGGTGCCTTAGTTTTGGCATTTGTATTTTTTGATGAGGCCATAGAATTAGACTTAGTGGTAGTTGCAGAGGCTAATGTAGTTTTATTTCGCACAGTGCGCTTAGAGCTGCTAGTCGTCGCTGCAGCTTTAGTTGCGCCTGACTTACTTACCTTATCCTTTTGCTCGATATCTGCTTTGACAGAACTATTAGCTTTCTTTGCTCGTACCATATTGTGTCTTAGCGGCTAATACAAGCCGTCACTGAAAGTGGAAACGAAATCTTTTAATGGTAAGGCTACAAGAGTAAGTGCTCTTAAGCGCCATCCATTATTTTTAGCAGCTTTGTAGATAAGCTATACGTAAAGCATGCATAAGTTGAAGATCTTAAATCCTAGCTTCACAATTAAGCGCATTGACCTAACTTATAGGCCAGTTGTTGCCATCTTAATATGCTCTGATGAGCCATATTTGGTAGGCTCAATTGAACCAAATTAAGATGGTTAATTGCTATTGTTCATGTAAGCATAGCGTATCTGTTTTAGCTGGCACTTAGTAGACCTTAGATAGTGCGTGCAAAATGAACCACGCTCTAAGACAACTTTGTGCAGCTATGATTATTACATCTATAGAGCGGTTTTTAACGAAAAGTGCGAAATAAGTTGCAATAAGGCCTAAATATGCCCACTGCTTAACACTTCTAGCAAGTTATAAATGCCAAAATATGGTTGCAATAACAACACCATGAACCACTTTTCACCATATATGCATCGCTAAAACATCAAAATTACATCTAGAGCGCTCAAAAAATAACATTGAGCCAAAAATTTTAACCTCGCCAAAGCTCAAGTCGACACATACAAGACCATGTCCATTTTGCTAACTGCAATCAGCCAGCAAGCATATAGTCACTAAGCGGCATAAGCGCCAATTCGCTGTAATACCTATTTTCATCATTCAATCGTGCTTCGCAAGCTGCAGCTGATCTCTTTGGTGCTTTGCTGCTGTTTATTGAGCTGAATGGCGCTGTAGCATTTTGCGTGTGCTTTTGCTTTGCTCGCGCTTTTTTGAGTTGCTTCTGCTTTGTTGCTTTGCTTTTGATTTGTTGGTTTTGCTTTGTTGCTTTTGGGGCTGCTGTTTTGGCTTGTGGCTGTGGCGCTTGGGGCTTTGCTTTACAGGTTGGAGAGTTGGTTGTGGGCGGCCTAAAAGGGCAAAGGGCAGCTAAGGTTGAGTTTTACCTTGGCTACCCTTTGCAAATCACTGATGGTGATGATCTAGATTAGCTGTTGGAGACTAACTCAGACTCTTCAGTGCTCTTAATGATCTTAGGCTCGGTACCGTTGCGTACGCAGTCCTCGTCCACGATAACCTTAACTACGTCTGATACTGATGGCAGATCGTACATGGTGTTGAGGAGGAGGTTTTCTACTACGCTACGTAAGCCACGAGCGCCAGTCTTACGCTCAATAGAGATGTCAGCGATAGCTGAGAGTGCATCTTCGGTGAACTCAAGCTCTACTCCCTCAAAGCGGAAGATGGTCTCGTATTGCTTAATTACAGCGTTCTTTGGCTCAGTTAACACGCGTACTAATTGCTCGCGGTTAAGCTCTTCAAGAGCACTGATAACTGGGAGACGACCTACAAACTCTGGGATGATACCAAACTTAACTAAATCATCAGGCTCAACCTTTTGATACTTCTCAGTTAAGGTCATGCGCTCATCTTTGCCTTTAACCTCAGCGCCAAAGCCCATGCCAGAGTTCTTGGCAAGACGCTTATCCACAATCTTCTCCAGGCCATCAAATGCACCGCCACAGATAAAGAGAATCTGAGAGGTGTTAACTTCGACCATTGGCTGATTTGGATGCTTTCTGCCGCCAGTTGGAGGCACGGAAGCGGTGGTACCTTCGATGAGCTTTAATAAAGCCTGCTGCACACCTTCACCTGATACGTCACGGGTGATGGATGGGTTTTCACTCTTACGTGCAATCTTATCGATCTCATCGATATAGATAATGCCCTTTTGAGCCTTCTCAACATTACCCTCACAGGAGTTGAGCAGACGTACGATCACATTCTCTACGTCCTCACCTACGTAACCTGCCTCGGTTAAGGTGGTGGCATCAGAGATAGCAAAAGGTACATTTAAGAACTTAGCTAAGGTCTGTACAAGCAGAGTCTTACCTGAACCGGTAGGACCAATCATTAAGATGTTGGACTTGCCAAGCTCAACATCAGAGTCCTTACCAGAATGTCTTAAACGCTGGTAGTGGTTATAAACTGCTACAGATAAAACCTTCTTGGCATCTTCCTGACCGATTACATACTGATTGAGGTGATCTGCAATCTCATGTGGGGTAGGAATGGTATCAAGGTTAATATAACCTGGATCGTTCTTGCTCTCTGCAATCTTTTTCTTCTGCTTGATGATATCAGCGCAGCGCTCAATACACTCTGAGCAAATGCAATAGCCAGAGTTGGATTGAATTAAAGCACGGGTATCTGATGATGACTCACCACAAAAGAGACAGGAGTTTTTATTCTTGTCAGTCATTAGGCACCTCTATTACTTTCTGCTGTCGCCTGAATTGTCGCTCTTGGATCTAGACTTGCCCTTGGAAGTCTTAGCGCCAGTAAATAAACGATTGTCCTGCTCAGGCTTTTGCTGATTTGGCCACATAGGAGGCTGCATTTGACCAGGCATCTGATTAACACCTGGCATTGGCATACCTGGCATTGGTGGCATATTGCCCTGCATGGCAGCGCTTTGCATAAAGGCCTGCATAACTGGATTTACGCTAGCCATACCCTGCAGTGCTTGCATATTAGGAATTGGCTGATTTGGGTTTAAAGGCTGATTTGGAGCCTTATTGTTATCCATCATGGCCTGATTATTGGCCATCATGTTTTGCATCATTGGGTTAACGCCCATAGCGTTAAAGCCCTCTGACATAGAAACTTGCTGGCTAATCTCTGGGAAGAACTCTGGGCCTGGACCTGATGAGCTTGGACCGTTGCCATCAGGATCGCCATCAGGACGCTCAGCGCCATCCTCACCACGGCGAGTAATGACCTTATCAATGAGGCCATAAGCTAATGCCTCGTAAGAGGACATAAAGTTATCACGCTCACAGTCAGCCATTACCTTCTCGTGTGGCTGTCCAGTGTTTTGAGAGAGCAGTGAGGTCAGAGTGTGCTTGATACGCTCAGTTTCACGAGCGTGGATCATGATATCAGTAGCCTGACCTTTGTAACCGCCTAATGGCTGGTGGATCATGATACGTGAGTGAGGCAGCGCCATACGCTTGCCTTTAGCACCACCGGCAAGTAAGAAAGAGCCCATGGAGCATGCCTGACCGATACATAAAGTGCAAACATCTGGCTTGATGTACTGCATGGTATCGTAAATGGCCATACCTGCAGTCACTACGCCACCAGGGCTGTTGATGTACAGGTAAATATCCTTATCAGGATCATCTGACTCTAAGAACAAGAGCTGAGCAATGATGAGATCAGCCATGCGATCTTCGACTTCACCAGTTAAGAAGATCACGCGATCTTTTAACATGCGTGAGTAGATGTCGAAAGAACGTTCGCCACGTCCTGTTTGCTCGATCACCATTGGAACGAGACTGGACATTCTAGTTGGAAGGTCAAATCCTGACATGAAGAGCTCAACTCCGGTTAATTAACAGTACTCTCAGTGTAATGAGTTTAGGGCAAGTATAAGCACCTTACATCTAAGCGACAATAAAGCCTAGTGATAAGTTTGCTAAAGATAAGTGCCTGATCTTATCTATGATACCCCCGCAATAGATGTTTTGGCTATCGATCGCGATTAAATTCTTTGAAGGCACCTAGATCGCCTTAAAACAACTACGCTTGCCACGCCTTTAAATGCAATGGCTATTGCGATCGCGGAGCGCTAGCAATGCTATGGCACATGCGATCGCAGTGCGATAGCAAGTGCAATCGCATCTGCGATTGCGACTGCCGATGCGAGTGTAACTGCAGTTTTAACTGCAGTTGTTCTTGCGCGAGCTTGAGCACAAGCTGACAGCAAGATCGCCACGCGATGATTGCGAGTTGTACGCTAAATAAGATCGTGATGATCTAGGCTTTAAGGTACTTAATTTTAAGATCTTAGCTTATTGTGTAGGCACAGCACCCTAAAAAAAGAGCCCGCTCGTAAGAGAAGGCACTTTCTTTAAGAAACTGATGGCAAGTAATTGCCCTTGAGTAGCTTCCTGTCTAAAGAGGCCTCCAATTGGAAGCCTCTTTTTAAGCATTTAAGCTTATGACTATACTAACTTAAAGTCAGTATTACTCAGCATCCTGCTCAGACTTCTTAGCGATAGAAGCCATCATACGCTCACGAGCACGCTCCTGAATAGCGTTCTCCTGCTGCTCGCGTAACTTCTGGAACTCTTCAAATGACTTGTCAGCAGTGTTAGCGTTTACTAAGCCAGATAAGAAGTTCATGAGCTTAACGTTGCCAGCAGCGCGAACTACGTTCTCGAGTAATTCCTTGTCCTTACGAACCTCAGTCTTGAACTCTTCTGGATCGTCGTAAGAAATAGCAGCCTTAGCGATCTGAGCATCAACTTCAGCGTCTTCAACCTGAACCTTGAAGTTCTCAGCAGCAATCAGACCCTCTAAGAGGCACTGCTCATTAGCCTGATCCTCAACCTGAGCGGCAAAGCCACCTAACAGAGCGTTCTTTAACTTGTCGTCGAGCTTACCGCCGAACTGACGGGAAAGCTGCTGCTCAGCGATGTAGTTAACCATTGCACGTGGAGCAACAACATCAGGATACTTAGTAGCAATTGCCTTCATTAAGGCAGTGATGTTGTAGTTGGTTGAACCGATCTCAGCCTGCTGCTCAAGGTTAGACTTTAATGAGCCCTTGAGTGCCTCAATACCCTTATCCTCAAAGCCAAAAGCCTTTAAGAAGTCAGCGTCGATCTCTGGGAGAACCTGCTTAGATACTGAGTTAACAGTAATGTCAAAGGTAGCCTTAGCACCCTTTAACTCTTCTGCGTGGTAGTCCTCAGGGAAGGTGCACTCGATGGTGAAGCTATCGCCAGCCTTGTGACCAATGATGCTCTCAGTGAAACCTGGGATCATCTTAGCGGTCTTGATGTTGAGGTTGAAGCCTTCAGCCTTGCCACCTTCAAATGGAACGCCGTCCTTCTTACCTAAGAAGTCGATGTTAGCGGTGGAGTCCTGGTCTACTACAGCACCGTCTACAACCTGCCACTTGCCCTGCTGCTGGCGCAGACGCTCGATCATAGCATCAACATCAGCGTCAGAAACGGTTACATTAACGAGCTCAACGTTAACGTCCTTGAGATCCTTCTTCTCAACGGTTGGATAGATTTCACACTCGCAGGTGTAAACAAAGTCGCCAGACTCGTTGTTGGTGATTTTGGTTACGTTTAAGGAACCTGGGTATACCTTAAGCTCAGTCTTCTTTACAGCCTCTGGGATAGAGGAGTTTAAAGCATTGTCTAAAGCTTCGCTGTTAATACGCTGGCCATAAGCCTCTAAAACTACGTTGCGTGGAGCGTGGCCCTTACGGAAACCTGGAATAGTAACGGATGCGGCTACTTTCTTGAAGGCCTTATCAACATAGGTATTAAACTGTTCAGCTGGAAGTTGAACCTCAAAAGAAGCATTGATGCCTTCTACTTTAGTTACATTAACCTGCATTATCAAACCTCAAAATGCGAGTGCAGTACGATTAAAATTAAACGTGTGGACTGTTTGCAGCTGTTACTGCTTGCCGCACCAAGTCGCAGCTCTTTAAAAAGTCGCAGTTCTTAATAAAAGATGGGAGATTAAACCTCCCCAAAGCTTTAGCTTTGCGCAAAAACTGCCACTTGGTGCAACAAGTCGAACCGCATCGGTTCAAAAGAGCAAAGCCCCTTACTTGTCCTTCACAGTCTTACGAAACTCAAGATTATAATAGCAACTTAGGTAAAATGCCACATTCGGACGCAAAAACAGGCCAAAATCAGCGTAAATCAACGCAAAATCACCTGCAAAAGCCCCTTAAATCCAACAATTGAGCCTAGATAAGCAAGCTTACTTAAGCAAATGATCTTAACTTTTCCCCCTGCAATATGTTTATAGTGACACTATCGTGCCCGTCATAAGCAATGTTGCCAATTTTATGTATTTGTTGAACGATACCTTACCTACCAACTTCAATGACCATGATCCTAAGCTCGCCAAGAGCCCCCACTCTCTTTAACAGATTTCGCGTCTATTCAATGCCCTTTCTTTCCTGATGCTACTTTTCTTAGCTTATGCTCCTTTGCCCTCCAAATGTTATGAAGACATCGATGGCTAATTGACATCAAATGTTGTGGGGTAGTCAATTGATTTTGGGTCATAAAATTCTGTGAAGTCATCAGATGCTGTGGGGGTCATAAAATTCTGTGAGGTCATCAGATGCTATGGGGTAGTCTATTGTTTTTGGGCATCATGAGGTCAAAGGATTCTCTTTAAGTCATCTGATGCTCTTTGGCTATCTACCGCCTGCCTATCGCCATGATCTTATTTAGCGAGCTATCTTTTTCTATAAGCTTACTGCTAGGATGTCTCACAGCATCTTTACAATAAGTTCTAGCCTGATGACTAGATGTATTTAGTGACTGATCTTGCAAAGATTAGTGGGCATAGTTGACAAGAATTATCACAAACCTACAATTGCAACATTGAGCAATTTACTCGTAATCTCGCCATTTTATTTGGCATTTTTACCAACGTTTTATAGCGCTGCATTGCTACCTTGTACTTAAGAGACAAGATAGTAATGAGTTGGTTAGCTTTTTTTGGTAATTATGACCTTGTTTTGATTTTGGTATGAGCACTCTTATCCGTGCTACAAGATCATGGCCATGTAGATGACACGGGCTGACTGCTTTTATAGATTTGCTAGTATGCACTTATATTACAAGCTAGCGATCTTAGTTAATATGGAACATTTGATCTTGGCTTGTTTGATCAGTTGTATGAGTTTGACAATGCTGATCTTATGAGATGATTTGTCTCGTTTGCTCTAAGGGAGTTTGGTTTTAGATGGACGCAGCTTATCTAGGTATTATCGAGGGCTTCTATGGCAAACGTTACGCCACAGAAGAGCGTGAAGCTATCTTTAATTTTGCAGCCAACAATGGCTATAGCTTCTACATCTACGCGCCAAAGGCAGATAAGCAACTGCGCGATGAGTGGTTAAATGAGATCTCTCAAGAGTACAAAGAAGAACTTAAAGATTTTGCATCTAAAGCTCATGCAAGTGGCATCGACTTTGGTGTGGCCTTATCTCCACTCAAGCTAACTGCTAATTTTGAAGAAAACCAAGCCGTTCTTTTAGAGCGCGTAAAAGAGCTTTGCGCTGCATCTTCTTGCGATATCTTCTGCCTCCTCTTTGACGATATGGTCAAGGACTCTGAAGACTTTGGCAAGGTACAAAATAAGATCATCAAGCTTGTTGAATCTCAGCTCCCTGAGCATGTTAAGCACTTTATCATCTGTCCTTCTTACTACACTGATGATCCTATCTTAGACAAGCTCTTTGGTCAGCGTCCTGAGCATTACTTTGAAGACTTGCTCGAGGGCATGCCAGAGCGTGTCAACATATTCTGGACGGGACCTGAGGTCTTATCTAAAGACATCACTGTTGAGCACCTTGAATATGTAACCAAGTTACTTTGCCGCAAGCCTTTTATCTGGGATAACTACCCTGTTAATGATGGCAAGAAGATCCATAACTTCTTATACATTAACAAGTTCCAAGGTCGTCGCGGATTAGCTCCATACGTAACAGGCCATGCCGTTAACCCAATGGTACAACCTCTCCTTTCAACCTTAGCTGAGGTTACACTGCCGCTCATCTATCAAGATAAGACCAACGAAGAGATCAACTTTGCTCACTTACAGCGTGCACGTGAACTCTTTGGTAAAGCAACCTCAATGATCATCAAGTACGACAATCTCGACCTGCTCACCAGAATTGGTCTAAACAATATGTCTACTCGTGACAAGGTACGTTTCCTTGAGTTTAGCCAGATGGAAGATCGCCCAGCTTTAAAAGAGCTTGCTGACTTTATTCAAGGGGATGAGCGCTTTGATCAAACCATCATCAATGGCACTCACATCATCACTCAGGCCTAAAGAAAACGCTTAAGCCTAGTTTTACAAATACAAGCCATATACATCACTTGAAGCTACTCAAACCAAGCTTCAGTGGTCGCTATAAAGCCCATTAGCAACTAACCTTGCTCATGGGCTTTGTCTTTTTGCAGCCATGCATACACAAAAGAAGACCGCTGCCCTACTCTCCAGAACAGGTCATGTATAGCCTTGATCTTGGCATGAGCATGCTTGTTGCCTTTAGCTCTATGCCTAGAGCAGATGCTGCATAAATACAGCATAGGAATGTGCCAAGCACATGAGACCACGGCCTTGTCTTGGCAATTTGCTTTATAAACGATTGAGTCTAGTTGGTAGTTCTCAAATGAGCTTTATGGCTCATGTGCGCTATATGTGATGAAGCGGCTGCATGTACTTGAGTGTGAGGATGAAAGTGGTGGAGTGGCTGCATGTGCTTGAGTGTGAGGATGGAAGTGGTGAGGTTAACAGTTGCGGGATACGTGGTGCTGTGTCTCTTAAGGCAAATTGCTATGGCGCATAAACAACAAAGCCACCGCATGGTGGCCTTGCTGTTAAGTACTTAATGGTACTTTAGTAGATCTTGTTGAGCTGACCTGTTTCTTTGTTGCGCAGTGGCTGTACCTCTAAGAGAGAAACAGGAGGCACAAAGTCATCCATGTTATAGTCAGATGGGCTTAATGGAGGCTCAGGACGTGGCATCTTGGTATCAGCAACAAAAGGTGCAACACCAGTAGATGGCGAGTACTGCACGATTACCTTCACAAGCTCTGGGCTTAAGATTGGCTCATTGTTAACTGCCAGCTTAGAGATGTCAGTTACACTAGTGAAGTTACGAGCACCGTAACGATCTTTAAAGGCCTTATCTAAGGTGCTAACTGACTCATAAAATGAGAATGGTCTATCCATGACCTCGCCAGTGGTTGGATCCTTAATCTCTTGCTGAGCTACAGGATCACCTTCACGATAAGCGATATTACCGCGCAGCACATTGTTTGAAACTACTAAGACCTGCTTTAAGATATCAGCCGGCTCAATACGCTGCTGCAGTAAGTCGATGATGCTCTTAGCTGGGCCATAGACTTTAGAGATCTCAAGTAAGTCATCAAATCCACGGCTAAACTCTTTACCAGCACCAATACCTGACATGAGCATTAAATCATAGATAATGCGGCCAGAGAGATCATTTTGCTCAACAGCTGCAATTCTAATCCAGTTACCTGCCTTAGTAAGTGCATCAGGAGTATCGGTTTCAGTTAAAGCAAATACGCCTAAAGCAGTAGATGCTGGACCATAACCATTAGCAGCTGCAGTATTAAACAGCTGAATACCCATCTCATCGCCGCCCTTAGCTCCAGAACGTAATGAGATTAAACCTAAAGAGTACAGAGCAATTGGATTTTTCTTATCCACAGCTGCAGAGTACATATCGATAGAATCTTGAGGATTACGCTTAGCTGCATAGCCGTGCCAATAAACACCACCAAGACGTACATAAGCATCGGTAATGCCCTTGTCTAAAGCAGCTTTCCAGTACTCTAAAGCAGCCTGAGCATTAGATGAAATCTTGTCGTTACCCACAAAGAGCATATCGCCCATTTGCATCTCAAGATCTTTAGCACCCTTTTGCTTAGTCTTTAAAATAAAGTCGATATAGTCTTTTTCATTGGTCAGCAGTGGCAGTGCACGCTTAACCATTTGTGAGAAGTACTCAGTTGCCTGTAAGTTGATATCACGAGGAACCATGTTAAGTGGATCGCCGTTATACCAATTGTTCTTAACCTGTAAACCTTGCTTAATGAGAGCAGCTTCGTCATTGGCTCGACGGATAGCGCCTTGCTCAAAGAAAGAAATGGCCGCATCAACACCTTTAGCACGACCAAAACCGATTAAGGCTAAGTCGCCTAAAATCTCATAGGCAGTGTGGCGCTTAAATTTAACAGCCTTCTCTGCATATAAAGCAGCGTTATCGTACTGACCACTTGTGACGTAGAAGTAAGACAAGAACTCAGAAGCGTATGGGTCTTGTTCTGCATCAGCTTGCTTTAACAGTGCTTCAGCGCGATAGAAGTCAGAGTATGCTAAAGCCTTGATACCCTCGGCAGTAATTGCCTTACGCTCAGACTCTGCATTCATGGTATATGCGTAGAGCAATCCATAAAAGATAGCAGCAAAGAACAATACGCCAATAGCTACCATTGCATAGCGCTGGCGCATACGGTTTCTCTCCCTATGCTCCATTGCCTTGATCTTTTTTAACATGTTTGCCATAGCAAAATTTCTCTCTAGACTTAGTTCTAGCGCAAGCTTGCTACATGACCAAGTTCGTCATTCAAGCCTGACCTCATCACCTTTAGTAAATTGACAGCAATTGAATTACTAAAGTACAAGGATTTGTCTTATGGTCGAGTTTTTAAGGTAAAAACAGACCGCTTATAGTGTAAAACAGCATGCCTTTTCAGGTCATGCTGTTGTAAAAGTAATATAAAACTTACTACTCGTTCTCGGCAGAGTACCAATCTTCTGGTACACCAACATCAGGCATTTCAACCTCAGTTCTACTGTCAATCTTGAACTGATCACGTTGCAGCTCAACAATGGCTTTAGAAGACTGTCTGCGCTCTGAATCGGTATAGCCAGTAGTAGCTAATTGCTCATCACCGTAAGTACGAATTTCAATGATGTCCTTGTTAATACCAGCATCAGTGAAAATCTTGGCAATATTGTCACCACGGCGCTTAGCAAGATCGATATTATCTAGGTTATCTTCGCTACCTGAGCCGAATGATGAAATGATGATCTTATTTACAGAAGTATCAATCTTGCAGTACTCAATCTGCTGATCTAGACGCTGCTGTGAAGAAGGAGTTAGACGATTCTCGGTCTCGTAGAACATTAAAGCTACTAAGTTAACATCGGTATAACCAAATGGCAGCAGCTGAGCTGAGCAGTCAATAAACTCCTTGTATGGCTTAGCAAAGCCCATTGGGCTTAATACTGGCACGATACTCTCAACGAAGTTTGGATGCTCACTTAAGTATGGGAATAAGATACGCTGACCGTTGCTAAGCTCACGGAGCATAGACCAGGATACAGAGTCACCCACGAATGGACGGAAACCACGGTATAAATCGATTTCACCGATCTCGTTTTCTACACCCTGTGGACGCCACTCTGGTGGAGCGGAGATGATACGCATCTTAGATCTTGAGATGATCTGAGTAGATGGGAAAATTTCAAGGCTCAGACGGCGCTTTACGCCAGACAGTAAAGTAAAGTCTGCGCGACCATAACCACTAATGTTAGAGGACAGCACACAGGAGATCCTTGATGAGGCTGTAGACCAGTCTTTGGCCTGAGTATCGCTAATGCTTGCCTCGTAGCGTACATTAGCTGAAGCACTTGTAGCACTAAGCAAAGCTGCTAAGGCCAAGCTAATCAATCCTGCTTTACGCATACGTTTAAGGTCTCCATCTTTTACGTAAACTGCCAACATAGGCAGGCGGTATCGGCATAAACTTTTACATGCACCGAGTTTTAATCGGCACCTAGCGTGTCTCAAAGCGCATATAAATGGGCAAATAGCTATTTAAACACTAAGAAACAGCGTTGTATTTTAGCACGAGCGCTAATGCTTATCTTTGCATAACATCACGCATCTATAACAGCGACTATAAATCGCTTAAAAAACGTAGCTTTATGCACAGGCCTTGTGCATTCTTAGGATTGCATTATGTACTAATGAGACAAAATAGAGAAACTTTTAGCTCAAAGTCATAGCCTACAAGCCTTGTGCACACAAAGGCGCTCATCGCACTGTTAGCAAAGACAGTGCCAATAAACTCGTCTCACTTTTTCGACACCATCTAAACAAATGCCGAATCTAAGCCATTTTCATCGCCTAATCCGGCCTTTTTAGTGACAAACTAGATAAACACCAGTCCACAAGCGTTAAGCACTAATAAGCACTCAAGTGCAACAAGCGTTCAGATAAACATATCTCAAACTGCTAACTAGCAAACATATCCCTCATGAGGGCAAGGCAAAACGTTAGTTATAGTCTGTGAAGCTATTTCGTAAGCGCTGTGAAAATTTACAGAATGTTACAAATTTTCATAAATTTTTGTCAAAGCAACTGTGATTTTATCTAAGAGTTCACACTTTTATGGTTACTAATTGCTAGATTTATTCCACAACTGTTAGCTTTGCAGTACAATCAAAAGTTAAGCGCTATTATTTTTTATGGGCGCAACATTTTCAGCATATTTAGGCAGATTTGCCTATAGCCTGGATAACAACGCTTTAAGTACAAGCCATCTCTTTTCACTTGGCTTTACTTAGGCCGATACACACTTTTATGCCAATGGCTTTTTCTAAAGTGCATAGCACTTAGAGCATTGCCCTTGTGCACAGCACCTTTGATTCATCTGCTAAGGAATAGCTTTCTTAATGAGAGCACCATTCCTTGCAGGTATTGTTTAGGAAAGAGGCATACCCCTCAAGCACTACGCTGCAATAAATCTGCAGACTGTCAGTTTGGTCAAATACTGCCGATGCTCCTAGAGCAAGCTTGAGTTTCGTATAGCCATAATCCTTAATGGAGATAGGTATGGGCTTTTTTGACAAACTCTTCGGCGGCAACAAACCAGCAAACATTACTTTAAAGTCACCAATCAAGGGTGACATGATCAATGTTACTGAGATTCCTGACCCAACCTTTGCTGAGTCTGTACTCGGTCCTACCACCTGCTTCAAGCCAGGCGATGATGGCACTGTTTACGCTCCTTGTGATGGTGTTGTAACTCAGATCTTCAAGACTGCTCATGCTGTTACCCTGACCTCTACTGACAATGTAGAAATCCTCATCCACGTTGGTATCAACACTGTAGACTTAAAGGGCGAAGGTTTTGAGGCCTTAGTAAAGGATGACGATCAGGTTAAGGCTGGTCAGCCACTCATCCGTTTTGATAGCAAGGTAATTGCAGATCACGGTTTATCAAACCTTGTTCCTGTTGTTGTATGCAATGCTAGCGACTTCAAGAGCGTGGAGTTTATCGCACCTAAGGCCGTAACCACTGACGACGACATCTGCACCATTCAACCTGCGGAGCAGTAAACCATGTATACAGGAAAAGGTCGTTGTGCCTGTGCCGGTATTACCTTTGGTAAAGTCCTGCACATTAAAACCCCTGAAGTGGTTGCATCTGACAGAGATTGCCTAAGTGTTGATCAAGAGCTTGAGCTCTTTGAGGGCGCTCTTAGCAAGGCTGCCACAGAACTTGATCGTCTTATCGAGAAAGCTCGTGAAGAGATCGGTGATGAGCAGGCAGAAATCTTCGAAATTCACCGCATGATGCTCGAAGATCCGGACATTTGCGACAACATTCGTGACCGTATCAAAAAGGGAGGCATCAATGCAGCTGACGCTGCTGTTAGCGTTGGTAAAGAGCAGGCTGCTGACTTTGAGGCCTTAGATGATCCTTACATGCGTGAGCGTGCTGCTGACGTTAAGGACGTAACTGGCCGTATTGCCCGTATTTTACGTGGTGGTGAAACTGTTGAGCTTACCGAAGCTTGCGTTATCGTTGCTGATGATCTGCAGCCATCACAAACTGTAGCTTTAGATCGTTCCTTAATTTTAGGTTTTGTGCTGCGCCATGGCACTCAGAACTCTCATGCTTCGATCTTAGCTCGTACCATGAACATTCCTCTTATCATCAACTCTAATCTGCCAAGCAGCCTTGATGGCGATGGTAAGGCAGCAACTGAGTCTGAAGAGGCAATGGACTTAACTGGTCATACCATTGGTCTTGATGCTGTAAAGGGCGAGTTCTTCATAGATCCTGATCAGAGCACCATTACCAAGCTCATGGCTGCTAAAGACGCATTTGAGCAACAGCGTATTCGTCAGCTTGCTCTGCGTGGTCAGCCAGGTATTTCTAAAACCGGTCACCGTGTTTATACCTTTGCCAACATCGGTCAGCCTGATGATGTTGAGCAGGTATTAGAGAACGATGGTGAAGGCATTGGTCTGTTCAGATCAGAGTTCTTATACTTAGGTAGATCTGATCCACCTAGCGAAGAAGAGCAATTTAAGGCCTACGCTAAGGTAGCTTCCGCTATGAACGGCCGCCTCGTGATTATCCGTACCTTAGATATCGGTGCGGATAAGCAAGTAGATTACTTCGATCTGCCGCATGAGGAAAACCCAGCATTAGGCTTACGTGCTCTGCGTATTTGCTTAACCAAACCAGAAATCTTTAAGACTCAGCTGCGTGCTATTTACCGCGCTGCAGCTCGTGGCAATATCGCTATGATGTTCCCAATGGTTACCCGTCTTAAGGAAATCGAGCAGGCGAAGGCCATCTGTGCTGAGGTTGTTGCTGAGCTTAAATCTGAGAACATCGAATACGGCGAGCCAAAGATTGGCATCATGATCGAAACTCCTGCTGCAGCAGTGCTCTCACGTCAGCTTGCTGAGCATGTAGACTTCTTCTCTGTAGGTACTAATGACCTCAATCAGTACACCACTGCTTGTGATCGTCAGAACCAAAACTTAGGTGACTTCTACGATCCTCATCATGAGGCTGTATTAGAGCTGTTACGCCAGATTGCATCTAATGCTCATGCTGCCGGCATTACCGCCGGTATTTGCGGTGAGCTTGCTGCCGATCCTGAGCTTACTGATAAGTTCATCGAGATGGGCTATGACGAGCTGTCTGTGTCTCCTGGTGCAGTATTAGCATTAAGAGAGCGCGTACGTAACAGTGAAGCTGTATGCTTAAGCTCACTTAAGAACCCAAAGATCTCCTTAGATCCAGTCAAGAAGATCCACAGCTAAGTAATACAAGGCAAATCATTAACTGATTAAGCCACAGCCAAGTTCTAAGTCGCTTGGCTTTCAAATGCCAGACAGCCCCAAAGGCTCTCTGGCATTTTATTTTTTATCAACCAATGCCCCACCTCCACTCACTATTCTGATTATTCTTTCCAGCTTTACTCACCTACCTACTCAAATCTGAAAAAAATCTCCAAATATACTTATCAATACAAATTTAACTCATATGTAAGTTAAAGGTTAAAACTCTATCATCACACCCAAAATTTCCCCTAAAAACATGGTTATGTCATATATATTTTGTTAAAAGATGGCTTAAATACTATGTTTGAAACTTTTCTAGACACAACGTGAAACGTTTCTAATGTAAAGGCAAATTTCGTTTTGTGTAATCCACGCTATTACTTTAATGGTACAAACAAAAAACTAAATGCGTTGTATATGCGCTAAATGTTATATCTAGATTTGGCCTTTTTACTTAGTTGTAAAACATATTTGGAGTGAATTTTCAGATTTTTCATAAATGACATTCACTCCCTAGATACAAAGTCGTTAGCTAGAAGAGAAGAACGACTGCACAAGTCGTATCTAAAAGATTCAAACAAACGTAAGGAGTTACGTTATGGCTGTATATGTAAATACTAACTACAGCGCCCTTCAAGGCCAGCGCAACCTTAGCAATGTCCAGAACCAGCTCACTACTACATACCAGCGTTTATCAAGCGGTATGCGTATCAACAGTGCCAAGGACGACGCTGCTGGTCTTCAGATTTCTGACCGTTTAACTTCCCAAATCAACGGCCTCAATCAAGGTAACCGTAACGCTGCTGACGGTATTGCATTAGCACAGACCATCGAAGCTGGTATGGACGAAATCTCTGGCATGCTCCAGAAGGTTCGTACTCTTTCAGTACAGGCTGCCAATGGTACCAACACTCAAGCAGATCGTGATGCTTTAGCAAAAGAAGCTTCATCTTTAGTTGCTGAAATGCAGCGTATCTCTCAGCAAACCACTTACGGTGGCAAAAAGATCCTTGCTGGCGGTGATGCAGCAACTGGTGGTACATCAACCATCTACGGAACTGCTGGTGCTGGTGCTAATGGTGGTTCTATGACTTTGCAGGTCGGCTCCAACAAGGGTGATACTATCTCATTCTGCGTAGCAAACTTTACTTTCTCAACCTTAGCTAATGGTATTACTGAAGGCTTTAATAGCAAACAAGATACTGGCACCAAACAAGTTTCAAGAGGAACTGCAGTAGCATTCTCAAGTGCTGAGCAAGCAGCAAAGCTTATTGACTCTATGGATAAGCTCATCGCTAAGGTAGACGGTCAACGCGCCAACTTAGGTGCCATGCAGAATCGTCTTGAGTCATCTATCCGCAACCAGTCAAACGTTGCTGCTAACGAAGCTGACGCACGCTCACGTATCCGTGATGCTGATTTTGCTGAAGAGTCTGCAAACCTTACCCAGCAGAACATCATTCAGCAGGCTGCATCCTCCATGCTGATGCAGGCTAATACCCGTCCACAGCTTGGCTTAAGCCTGATTGGTTAATTAGGAGAGGCTTAAAATGGCAGTATATGTAAATACAAATTACAGCGCTCTTCAGGGCCAGCGCTACTTAGGCAACGTTCAGAGCCAGCTCACTACTACATACCAGCGTTTATCAAGCGGTATGCGTATCAATAGCGCCAAGGATGACTCTGCTGGTCTTCAGATTTCTGACCGTTTAACCTCCCAAATCAACGGCCTCAACCAGGGTAACCGCAACGCATCTGACGGTATTGCACTCGCCCAAACAATCGAAGCTGGTATTGACGAAATCTCTGGCATGCTCCAGAAAGTTCGTACCCTTGCAGTACAGGCCTCCAATGGCACTAACACAGCTGAAGATCGCGGTGCTTTAGCAAAGGAAGCATCCTCTTTAGTTGCTGAGATGCAGCGTATTGCAACCCAAACCACTTACGCTGGAAAAACTGTTTTAGCTGGTAACACAGATAAATCCATCTTCAGTGGCGGCGGCAAGTGGAGTGAAGCAGGCAAAATGACTCTTCAGGTAGGCTCCAACAAGGGCGACACCATTTCTTTTAACGTTGAGTCATTCGTATTTTCGCAGCTTGTAAACGGCAACTTAGGTGGTTTTAACACTGACCAAAACTTCAAAGGAAAAGAAGCCTCCAAAGGTCAAGCTGTTGCTTTCTCAACTGCTGAAACAGCAGCTGCACTGATTGACACTATGGATAAGCTAATTGCAAAAGTTGACTCCCAGCGTGCTGATCTAGGTGCCATCCAAAATCGTCTTGAGTCATCTATTCGCAACCAGTCTAACGTTGCAGCTAACGAAGCTGATGCACGCTCACGCATCCGTGACGCTGACTTTGCTGAAGAGTCTGCAAACCTCACTCAGCAGAACATCATTCAGCAGGCTGCCACTTCTATGCTGATGCAGGCTAACACCCGTCCACAGCTTGGTTTAAGCCTGATTGGTTAATTAGGAGAGTCTTAAAATGGCAGTGTATGTAAACACAAATTACAGCGCTCTTCAAGGCCAGCGCTACTTAGGCAACGTTCAGAACCAGCTCACTACTACATACCAAAGATTATCAAGCGGTATGCGTATTAACAGCGCCAAGGACGACGCTGCTGGTCTGCAGATCTCTGATCGTTTGACCTCACAGATCAACGGCCTCAACCAGGGTAACCGTAATGCCTCTGACGGTATCGCTTTAGCTCAGACTGCTGAAGCAGGCATGGACGAAGTTTCTGGCATGCTCCAGAAGATCCGTACTCTTGCTGTTCAGGCATCTAACGGAACAAATACTTTATCAGACAGACAGGCTCTTGCTAAAGAAGCCTCATCCTTGGCAACTGAAATTAGTCGTATTGCAACCCAAACTACTTATGGTGGCAAGACTATCTTAGAAGGTCAGCAGAATGATACCTCTGCAATCTTCTCAAAAGCAGGTAATGCAAATGATGTTGGTAAGGCTGGTACTGTAACTCTACAAGTTGGCTCCAACAAGGGCGATACCATCTCAATGCAAATTGCTAGCATGGTCTTCTCAAAGATCGGTAGCGCTGCAGGTTTAGCTGATACTGACTTTGCGGATGCTGCTGGTACAGCAGCCTTTGTAAAAGATGGTAATGGTGGCATCAAAGTTAACTTTACAACTGCCGGCAGCCCTGACGCCATTATCGAGATGATGGACAAAATGATTGGTCAGGTTGATGGCCAGCGTGCCAACTTAGGTGCAATCCAAAACCGACTTGAGTCCTCTATCCGCAATCAGTCTAATGTTGCAGCTAATGAGGCTGACGCACGCTCACGTATCCGCGATGCTGACTTTGCTCAAGAGTCTGCAAACCTTACCCAGCAGAACATCATCCAGCAGGCAGCTTCATCAATGCTGATGCAGGCTAACACCCGTCCACAGCTTGGTTTAAGCCTGATTGGTTAATTAGGAGAGGCTTAAAATGGCAGTATATGTAAATACAAATTACAGCGCTCTTCAGGGCCAGCGCTACTTAGGCAACGTTCAGAACCAGCTCACTACTACATACCAGCGTTTATCAAGCGGTATGCGTATTAACAGCGCTAAGGATGACTCTGCCGGTCTTCAGATTTCTGACCGTTTAACATCCCAAATCAACGGCCTTAACCAGGGCAACCGCAACGCTTCCGACGGTATCGCTTTAGCTCAGACTGCTGAAGCAGGCATGGACGAAGTTTCTGGCATGCTCCAGAAGATCCGTACTCTTGCTGTTCAGGCAGCTAACGGCACCAATACCTTAGCTGACAAACAGGCACTTTCAAAAGAGGCTTCTTCTTTAGCAACTGAAATCAGTCGTATTGCTAAGCAGACCACTTATGGTGGCAAGACTATCCTCCAGGGTTTAAAGGATGATGAGTCTACAATTTTCACTAAAGCAGCAAACACTGATGTAGGCAAAGCAGGTACTGTTACTTTACAAGTTGGCTCCAACAAGGGCGATACCATCTCAATGCAAATTGGTAGCATGGTGTTCTCCAAAATCGGTAGTGCTGCAGGACTTAAAACCGGCGACTTTGCTGCTGCTGCTGGCACAGCTGCATTCGTAAAAGGCGCAAATGGCGCTATTACAGTTAACTTTTCTACCGCAGGCAGCGCAGATGCCGTTATCGAAATGATGGACAAGATGATTGGTCAGGTTGACAGCCAGCGTGCCAACTTAGGTGCCATGCAAAATCGTCTTGAGTGCTCTATCCGCAACCAGTCTAACGTTGCTGCTAATGAAGCTGATGCCCGCTCACGTATCCGTGACGCTGACTTTGCTGAAGAGTCTGCAAACCTTACCCAGCAGAACATCATCCAGCAGGCAGCATCCTCAATGCTGATGCAGGCTAACACCCGTCCACAGCTCGGCTTAAGCCTGATTGGTTAATGGGAAAGTCTTAAAATGGCAGTATATGTAAATACAAACTTTAGCGCCCTTCAAGGCCAAAGACATCTCAATAATGTCAACAACCAGCTGACTACTACTTATCAGCGTTTATCAAGCGGTATGCGTATTAATAGCGCTAAAGATGACGCTGCAGGCCTGCAGATCTCTGATCGTTTAACCTCACAGATCAACGGCCTCAACCAAGGCAATCGCAATGCATCTGATGGTATTGCTTTAGCTCAGACCATTGAGTCTGGCATGAGCGAAATCGAAGGTATGCTTCAGAAGATCCGTACCTTAGCCGTTCAAGCCAACAACGGTACTAATACAGCCGCTGACCGCGAAGCTTTATCTAAAGAAGCTAGCGCTCTTGGCAACGAAATTAGCCGTATTGCTAAGAAGACAACCTATGGCGGAAAGACCGTACTTAACGGTACAGACGTTCAAGGCAAAAATAGCTCTATTTACGCTGATGGTCAGAACGCTGGCGACGCTGGCAAAATGACACTGCAGGTCGGTTCCAACAAGGGCGACACCATTTCTTTTGATGTTCAAAACATGGTGTTCTCAAAGATCGCCGGCACTCATGACACTATTGGTGAGCAAGATAAATTCATCAACATTAATAAAACCACTGGTGATATTACATTCGATTTCAATGCAAAGCCACAAGCACAAGGCGGTGGTGCTGCAGTTTCAATCTCCGATATCATTGGTCTCATGGACTCAATGATTTCTAAGGTTGATGGCGAGCGTGCTAACTTAGGTGCCGTGCAAAATCGTCTTGAGAGCTCTATCCGCAACCAGTCTAATGTTGCTGCTAATGAGGCCGATGCTCGTAGCCGTATTCGTGATGCTGACTTTGCTCAGGAGTCTGCAAACCTCACTCAGCAGAACATCATTCAGCAGGCTGCTGCCTCTATGCTGATGCAGGCTAACACCCGTCCACAGCTTGGCTTAAGCCTCTTAGGCTAATGGGAGATTAGTTACATGGCTGTATATGTAAATACAAATTTTAGCGCCCTTCAAGGCCAAAGACACCTCAATAATGTCAACAATCAGCTGACTACTACTTATCAGCGTTTATCAAGCGGTATGCGTATTAATAGCGCTAAAGATGACGCTGCTGGTCTTCAAATTTCTGACCGTTTAACATCCCAGATTAATGGCCTCAATCAGGGCAACCGTAACGCATCTGACGGTATTGCTTTAGCTCAGACCATGGAAGCTGGTATGAGCGAAATTGAGGGCATGCTCCAGAAAATCCGTACCCTTGCAGTTCAGGCATCAAACGGCACTAACACTGCTCAAGATAAGGCTGCTCTTTCTAAAGAAGCCTCTTCTTTAGCAAATGAGATCAGCCGTATTGCTCAGAAGACTACCTACGGCGGCAAGACCATTCTTAATGGTCAAAAAGCCGATGAATCAACCATCTTCTCAAAGGCTGATAACGCAAATGTTAGCAAAGCTGGTACCATTACTCTGCAGGTTGGCTCAAATAAGGGCGATACCATCAGCTTTACTGTTGAAAACATGCAGTTCTCCAAGATTGGTAGCCGTGCAGATGGTACTTTTAAAGATAAGGTGGGTGCTCCAGCCGATAAAAAGCTGATGAACATCGATAAGGGTGTTATCACCTTCCAGTTCTCTGTTGCTGATCCTACTGACGCTATAAAGCTCATGGACGATATGATTGCACAAACTGATAGCGCTCGTGCTGGCTTAGGCGCAATGCAGAACCGTCTTGAGAGCTCTATCCGCAATCAGTCTAACGTTGCTGCTAATGAGGCCGATGCTCGTAGCCGTATTCGTGATGCTGACTTTGCTGAAGAGTCTGCTAACCTCACTCAGCAGAACATCATTCAGCAGGCTGCTGCCTCTATGCTGATGCAGGCTAACACCCGTCCTCAGCTTGGCTTAAGCCTCTTAGGCTAATGCGCTTTTAGCATTTAGCTAGGAGATAAAGCTCCTTGGAAGACCCCGCTTTATGCGGGGTTTTCTGTTTTTTTGGCAATACCAATTCACAAGAAACTTTGATCTTGGGTGTGCTTCAAAGTTGCTAATTATGGCGTTAAACTGCTCTATTGAAGAGAACTTCTTGTCTGATGAGAGGATGGGGATCGTGGGGTTTGTTGGGGTATAAACTGTGGCGATCTTGGAGGGAAGTTAGATGGGCTTTGCTTTTGGGGCTTTGGTGGGCAAGAATGGCTTTTTTCACAAAATGTAAACGTTTTCACAAACTCAAGATTACTCTATACACAAATGCTCTTATCGCGGTATGATAGTAAGACTGCAAGATTTGCAGTTCAGGATTTGACAGTTTTCTAAATCGTTTGATACAGCTCAATTGTGTATGGCTATGTCCTATATTTAGGCACATACAGATGCACAAAAGATGAGGTTTTGTTTATGAAGACAATTACTTACAAGATCACCGACCCACGTGGTATTCATGCTCGTCCAGCTGGCCAGCTCGTTAAGGTCATTGCAGGCTTTGCATGTGACTGCAAGATGGGCAAGCCTGATGCTCTTATCGACGGCAAGCGCTTATTAGCCGTTATGAAGCTTGCTATGGCACAAGGTGATGAGCTCACTTTACAGTTTGACGGTGCAGACGAAGAAGCTGCAGCTGAAGCTGTATTAAAGTTCTTACAGGAAAACCTGTAATCCTGAGCCCACGCTCAGTCAGCCTAGAGCATGCTTAGCATGTTAAGAAGATCGTAGGCTGATTTTGACCTTACAACCGCTCTTGCTATAACTTTAGCAAGGGCGGTTTTGCTTTTTTGGCAGTCCATTTTCGCTGCTAATTGAACAATGATGGCTTTACTGCAATTTTCCGTGGAAACGTTTACATTGTGATATTTATAGGATCCACTGTTTTTATGTGGCCGTGATCTTGCTACTTTGGCTTGTAAGTGGCGATCTTACTAGTCTTTATCAGTAACTCTGATCTTTTTACACGCGAGAAATTACAAAATTTGTGTTGATTTTGTTTAAAAAATCATTTTTGGTGCAAACACCATCACTCACACATTGTAAACGGCTTATATATCTTATTTATGCTCTGAAACTTTATTTCATTTGCATGTTTTTTTATGGATCAGAGCAATGTGTTCTTCATCTCAATTACCATCTTCACTTGTGATACAACATGATGCCTTTAAATGGCTTAGATTTGCCGAATTTTCCTTAGAAAATGGCATGTGGATCACGGTTAACTAGGTGGTATCGCCATATCAAGTTTTTGCTCGATTTTCGTAAAAAGTGAAAATCTGTTTCACAAATGTGCACGATCGCACAAATTGAAGTGATTGCTTTTGCTCATTTGCTCGATCGGTCGGATAATTTCAATGACAGATGAGCTGACATTTTGTCCGCGCATCTACAGGGTATTAGAATGCAAAAGCAGTCGCCATTCAAAACGACATTTGCCGATTTCTCATCCCACCAGTCACCTTAGTGTGTTCTCTCTCTTGCAGCGCACTCTTGAGTACTTAGATCTTTGCCTAGTTTCAAGAATGCATATGCAAAGGCAGGTATTAGAATTTACACACTACTCTGGCGATTCTCTCTTGCTTAAGGAAATCTGACTTTTGTGCAGCTAAGATTAAGTAATCATTGTAGAGAGTGACGTAGTGACAAATCATCACATGTTGCGAGCTCATTTGATAGCTAAGATTGTCTGACACAAACCTCAACCTTTTCTTAAACTGTTTGCCGTATGGCATAAGGGCTTTAGGCCGCTAGTTTTCAAACATTCTTGTTTTTCTAGAGCTTAATTTCCCTTCGGTAAATGACGTGGCTACCGCCTTTGCACGGGATGTCACATTTGGTTGGAAGTATAGTCTATGATGAAGTATCTTCAGCGACTTGGTAAGTCATTAATGCTGCCTGTCGCATGTTTGCCTGTTGCAGGCATTCTTATGGGTCTTGGTTACCTGCTCGCTCCTACCACCATGCAAGGTGGTGATGTAGAGGCTACCGCTGCAGTTCTGCTTGGTAACTTCTTCGTAAAGGCCGGTGGTGCCATTATTGACAACATGTCTGTTCTCTTTGCTATCGGCGTTGCCGTTGGCATGGCAAAGGAGCAGGACGGTACCCCAGCTTTAGCTGGTATCGTAGCTTGGTTTGTTCTTCAGACCTTATTAAGCCCAGGCTTCGTTGGTGTCCTTACTGGTGAAGCAGCTGATCCTGCTTTCAATAAGGTTAACAACCAGTTCATCGGTATTCTTTCAGGTATCGTTGGTGCTACTTGCTACAACCGCTTTAGCACAACTAAGCTCCCTGACTTCCTCGCATTCTTCTCAGGAAAGCGCTCAGTTGCTATCGTAACTGCTTTAATCTCCATTGTTCTTGCAGCTATCCTCTTCTTCGTATGGCCTCTGCTTTACAATGGCTTAGTATTACTCGGCGAGTCCATCATCTCCTTAGGCGCTGTTGGTGCTGGTATATACGCTTTCTTAAACCGTCTGTTAATCCCAATCGGCATGCACCACGCTCTGAACGCAGTATTCTGGTTCGACGTTGCAGGCATCTCCGATCTGACCAAGTTCTGGTCTGGCACTGGTGAGTACGGTGTAACCGGTATGTACATGACTGGCTTCTTCCCAGTTATGATGTTCGGTCTGCCAGCTGCTGCCCTTGCTATGTACCACACTGCTAAGGATTCACGTAAGAAGGCTGTATTAGGTCTGTTAGCTTCTGCTGCATTCTGTTCATTCTTCACTGGCGTTACCGAGCCACTCGAGTTCGCCTTCATGTTCTTAGCACCAGGCCTCTACGTTTTATACGCTGTAATGACCGGTATTACTGCAGCTATCACTGTTATGCTGCCAATCCGTGCCGGCTTCGCATTCTCAGCAGGCTTCCTGGACTTATTCTTCTCCTCAACCACTCCACTGGCTCAGAACCCATGGTTCCTGATCGGTGTTGGCTTAGTTGTTGGCGTTGTTTACTACATCGTATTCCGCTTCGCAATTGTTAAGTTCGACTTCAAGACCCCAGGTCGTGAAGACGACGAGGCTGCTACTACTACCGACTTAAAGGGTGACGCTGCTTTCGTAGCCTACGCTGAGAAGGTATTAGAGGGCTTAGGCGGTAAGGAAAACATCGCTTCTGTTGACAACTGCATCACTCGTATCCGTTGTGAAGTTGTTGATGGCTCTAAGGTTAACGACGAAATCCTCAAGTCATCTGGTGCAAAGGGTGTTCTGCATCCATCAGATACTGCCGTTCAAGTTATTGTCGGCACTCAGGTACAGTTCGTTGTTGACGAATTAAAGAAGATGCTCAAGTAAGAGTGTCTTAAATACCTGCCTTAATCTGTCTTTAGATATCATCTTTTGACAGTACCTAAAGATAGTTTTACAAACGGCACCTTCGGGTGCCGTTTTGTTATGTACCTTCTTTAATGCATGCCAAACAGCAGCAATGGGCAATTTGATGCTACTGCGATGATGCCATTACCTATTACTAAGTCATTGACTTTTAAGTACCCCTTTGCTCTTGCGTAGCCATAAAAGCTAATTGGTAGTAAGTGTATTTGTATTGATTGTTAGGTGCTTTTAGCTCAGTTGTTTTACTAGTGTCTTTTCGTTAAAGCTTTGTTTTTGCATGGCATTAATGCCATGGTTTGCTGTAAACTAGTCTTGGTAGCTAGATTAGCTGTTTACTTAATTAAAATGGCTTTTCTATGCTGCACTGCAACAGGCTTATAGCTGTATTCTCTAGAGCTTTAATGAAAAAATACTCCACATTTTTCTAGATCTTGAAAATATTTTGGAGTTTTTATCCATACCTAACACTAAGGGTATATACTGTTGTTTACATAATGTCCTATGAGGTTTACTTGTCGTTGTGTATTCCTTGTAGCATATGGAGCTAACATGATTAAGATCCCTTTTAACACTGATAAGGTCGAACTTGCTTTAAACCATCACCTGTGGAACTGTGTTGTAAAGCCTGAGACTAAGGCAACACTGAGCATGGATGATAAAGGACTGCACGTTCACTTTGTTGTTAGCGAATCAAATCCTCAAATCACTGCCAAAGAGCAGCAAGAGCCAATGCTCATGGTCTGCCAAGATAGTGCTGTCGAGTTATTCTTAGCTTTCCCTGACGAAGAGTTCGATGAGAACTTTAAGCCACAGCTTGAGCACTGTCTGTATTTAAATATTGAGATTAATGCTGCTGGTATTTGTTACGCAAAGCACGGTCATTCTCGTAAAGGACGTACAGCCTTCACCTTAGATGAGATTCGTGCGCTCAACATTCAATCAAGCATCAGTGACAATGAGTGGACGATTGACTTAACCGTCCCACGCGACTTTATCAAGGGACTTGCTCATTACGACGCTTTTAGTCCTAATCACGTGTTTGCTCTAAACCTGTACAAGATTTCTGAAACCAAGGAAATCGAGCACTACATCGCATATAACAAGGTGGATGTTCCTGCTCCTAATTTCCATCTGCCAGAGTACTTTGCTCTGTGCAAGGTTGAGGCATAAGTCTTACTTTATTGACGCTTAATTCTCTTTTTGCGTTTAAGACTTTCTTTAAGGCCTCTTTCATACTGGATTGTTTTTCGTAGAGTCAAGCTACAACAATTTCGCGGAGTTCACATGATTCTTTCAAATGGTTACGTTTATACCAAGGATTTCCGTTTCGCTCCAAACAGCCGCATTTTGGTTAATGGCGAGCGCATTACTAAGGTAAAAGAGAACTTTACAAGTTGCTGCAACAAGGGCTGTGGCTGCGCCACTAGCGGCGAAGTTGTTGACTTAAAGGGCTTATTAGTCATCCCAGGCCTCATTGACGTGCACTTCCACGGCTCTGTTGGCTACGACATGATGGATGGTACCGAAGAGTCCTTAGACGCTATCGCTAAGTACCAAGCTAAGTCAGGTATTACTGCTATCTGCCCTGCCACCATGACCATGCCTGAAAAGGACATCGTTAAGGCTTGTGAGAACGTACGTGATTACAAGGTCAAGGAAGACGGCGCTGACGTTGTTGGTATCTACATGGAAGGCCCATTCATCAGCCCTAAGAAGGTTGGTGCTCAGAACCCAGAATACGTTCATAAGCCAGATGTAGACTTCTTCCGTCGCTGCAACAAAGCCTCAGGCAACAAGATCAAGATCATGGCTATTGCACCAGAGGAGGAGGGCGCACTTGCAGCTATTAAGGAGCTCTCTGGTGAAGTTTTACCTTCTATTGCTCACACTGTAACCGCTTACGATGTTGCTAAGAAGGCTATCGCTAACGGTGCTAAGCATTTAACTCACTTATACAATGCTATGCCTGGCTTAGCTCACCGCGATCCAGGTCCTATCGCTGCTGCAGCTGACGCTCAGTGGTGTGAGGCTGAAATCATCTGTGACGGTATCCATATTCACCCATCTGCAGTACGTGCTGCTTTCAGAATGTTTGGTGAAGATAAGATGCTCCTTATCTCCGACTCCATGATGGCTGTTGGTCTTGAGGACGGCGAGTATGAGCTTGGTGGCCAGAAGGTATTCGTTAAGAACCGTGTTGCTACCTTAGCATCAGGTACCATTGCTGGTTCAGCTACTAACCTCTATGACTGCATGAAGACCGCACACCTGAAGATGGGTCTGCCGCTTGAGACTGTAGTACGCTGCGCTTCATACAACCCAGCTCGTTCTATCAAGGTATTAGACGACTACGGCACCATCGAAGAGGGCAAGGTTGCATCCTTACTCGTAATCGACCGTGAGTTAAACTTAAAGGGTGTTCTCTTACGCGGTAAGTGGCTCTTTAAGAACTTCTAATCTTACGAAGTTTATTTAATAGCTTCACAAGCATGTAATGCTTGCGATATCAGCGCCCATGTCTTTGACATGGGCGTTGTCGTTTAAAGACCCACTATGACATGATCTGTAGCTCCTGCCTTGAAAATCCTATCTCCTATTGCACTTGCGATCGCTTAAAGCGACCATATTGCCCAACTCCCACTCATCTAAGGCTAACTGTTAATTGATCCTGCATCGCTTGCTTCTTTACGCAAACAGGATGCATTGTCGGTTATTGGTAGTGGCTATTGTCTGCGTGTTTATTTATTGTGTTAATGGTTGCTTGTTTGGCATGTGGTTATGCAAGTTTTGCAAAATTTGAATAGCATCATTGCTTGAGTTTCTCCAAACTATTTAGCTTTAATGCAAATTTTGCAGCTTTTATGATGTCTTTTGCTTAGTACTTGTACGATGACTTCATTGCCCTAGTCCTGTATCTAGTATCAGCACTTACATTTGTAACAAGGTTTTAGCAAGATGAGCTAAGTTAGACGCTCGTAACTAGGCTCAGACAAGGCCGGTTTTTCTTGAAAGGCACAGGCATTCAGCCTATAATTTACGCTCTCATTGGTGCTGATAAATATTAGCAGCAAGGACATTTAAGTAACGATCTTTTAAGCAACTTTTTGCTTAGCAAGAATGGCATCACTAATGTTGTCCGCGTGCTTAATTAGAACTTGTTTTGCTCTTATTTCATAGCCATTGAGGTGAGCCTCGATTAGATCAGTGCTTATTAGCTGTTCTTTTTCTTGTTCTCAACCACGCTCAGCTCCCAAGCCGCTAGTGATTTTTTCTTTTGCCCTTTCTTTGTAAACGCAACTAAGCTTGTATACGCAAGCTTATATGCATGAGTGGCATAGCCCATCACTAAACACTCCACAGCTGACGAGACTCTACTAAAAGTTTTAGCTCATAGCTAAGCTTTACTAGCCCATAGCCTTATAGCATACGGCTATCCACACTATCACCTGCTAAAAATAAAACATTAGCTTAAGTCACAGAGACTGACTTGAGCCTATATGCCATTGCAACAAGCAAGGTAGCGATACAGCTATCCCATTGCAAAACAAAGTGGCGATACAGCATACACATCTTTGATAAGTCTTATGCTGTTAGTTTTGATCTTTTAGAGGCCTATATTTACAAACGTGGAGTGCACAGCATAAGGATCCCATGGCAAATAGCGACTTTTTTGCATAGTCCATGAGTGAATACGAGCTAAGTAACTTTTTTATTAGAGAATTGCAAGATTTGCCCAAACCAATTCTTGTCTAATTACATATGCGTGGTATTGAATAAGCAAAGTAAGACTGACTGTATTTAGGCTACTGTCGTGCAAATACATATCTCTGGTTGAAAAATGCAGAACTCAGATCGCTTGGTTCCAGCACTCTTTACCTGCTTTAAAGAGGGCTACTCATTTAAAACACTGCGTTCAGATGTTATCGCTGGCCTCACCGTAGCTATTGTGGCTTTGCCTCTGGCTATGGCTATGGCTGTTGCATCTGGTGCTTCTCCTGATAAGGGCTTAGTAACCGCTGTAGTAGCCGGTTTCTTCATTTCCTTTTTAGGCGGCTCTCGCGTTCAGATTGGCGGCCCTACTGGTGCATTCGTAGTCGTTATCTTCGATGTTATCGCTCGCTATGGTTTAGATGGCCTTATCGTCGCATCTGTCATGGCCGGTATCATCTTGATCATTGCCGGTTATGCACGACTTGGTAAGCTCATTAAGTACATTCCTTACCCTGTTATTACTGGTTTTACTACTGGTATTGCGGTGATTATTGCCTCTTCACAGGTTAAAGATTTCTTAGGCCTTACCTTTACTGACGTACCTGCTGAGTTCCTTGAAAAGTGGATGGCTTATTTTGCCCACATCAATGAGACTAGCATCTACGCTGTAGGCTTAGGCGTATTTGCTCTGGCAGTGATTTTAGTTTGTAAGAAGATCTCCGATAAGATTCCTGCTTACTTAGTAGCTATCGTCGTTGTATCTTTAGCCTCATTTGTCTTCTCTTTACCAGTTGACACCATTGGCTCACGCTTCCCTAACATGCCAGAGGGTCTTCCAACTCCTACTTTGCCATACTTAACTTTAGAAGAGGTTAGAGACTTAATCCCATCTGCCTTTACCATTGCTTTCTTAGCTGGTATTGAAGCACTGCTCTCTGCTGTAGTTGCTGATGCCATGATTGGCCAAAAGCACTCCTTAAACCAAGAGTTAGTAGGCCAAGGCGTAGCTAATATTGCCTCAGGTTTCTTTGGTGGTCTTCCTGCAACTGGTGCAATTGCACGTACTGCAACCAACGTAAAATCTGGTGGTAAGACTCCAATGGCAGGTATTTTCCACTCCCTGTTCTTACTGGTGTTCTTATACACCATTATGGATATTCTTGCCTATATCCCAATGGCTGCTTTAGCTGCAGTACTGTTTATGGTTTCTTGGGGTATGTCTGATATCAAGCACTTTATGCAGATTTCACGCATCTCTCCATCAGACCGTACCATTTTGTACATGACCTTTGCACTTACCGTCTTAGTTGACCTGACTGTTGCTATTGGTGTTGGTGTTACTTTCGCATCCTTGCTGTTCATGCGTCACATGTCAAAGTCCATCGAGATTCATCCTCAGATGCGTCTTACTCAGTTTGACAATGATGATGGTGAGAACGACACTCCTGTTGATTCAGCTCGTGCAAGCTCCAAGGAAATCGTTGTTCCTGATGGCGTAGCTGCATTCCAGATCAATGGCCCACTTTTCTTCGGTGTAGCCAATGAGCTATGCGATCGCATGAAGGGCTTAGTCACCATCCCACGCATTTTAATTTTACGTATGCGTTTCATGCCTTACTTAGATGCCTCCGGTGAGTCCTCTATTGAAGAAATCGTTAAGATTTGTCATGAGCACCACAGCTTCATCATCTTTGCAGGTATGAGAAAGCAGCCTATGGATATGCTCTTTAAGGCAGGTCTGTCAAAAGACTCTGAAGTTGCTTTCGTAACCAACTTTGATGAGGCCTTAAAGATGGCTACCAAGCTGATGCAAGATCCTGACTTCGTATCCAAGCATCAGGACATCTAAGCACCACAAATCTCATCGTAGGCCCATCAATGGCCTACGCCACAAGAGCCATGTACTCAAATCCTTAAGTGCATGGCTCTTTGCTTTTTCAATGAGGCAATGCACTGCCATCAAAGCAACATCATCAAGCGCCATCATAAAAGCAACGTCATCAAAACACCGCAATAAAATCGGCTTCTCCAAAGTCCAATAATCAAAGCGCCATCCTACCTTCACTCGCTGACCATTGGATGAGTGCAAAAGACCACAAACCAGCCCCTATCACAACCGTTTAATCGCGTGTGCAGCCAAGCTGTCGTTAACTCACTCCCACAAATTTTTGCCCATCGAAAACTATCATTAAGCCCTTAGAGTTTTTAAGCTAAAACTACGCTATAAAACGGCATATTTACGCCATTTACAGCTACAGTTATCGTTATCGATACACAGAATAATTTACATTAAGTAAAACTTTTTTCGCAAAAGTCAAATCGCTGCTTGTTACCTAAGTTTTGTGATGTTATTCTTTGTTCAAAGAGCATAAAGAGTTAAGTGTGTAGTGGTGCTTAAGTAAAGCTTTTAGGCCATAGATTCTTTTGCTCTGAGCATCTTTTTAATAATCAAATACATATTAGAAGTTTTGGGAGGGCCTATGTTGAGAAAAACCTACATCACTCGTAAGAATGATATGCTATTCCAGAACTTTAATGCGCTTAAAACTGTTGAGCACGTAATCGCCGAAGTGGATACCGGCCTTGGCAATAAGTCCCGTAATATCGACAACTCCTCAATGCCAGAGGTATTAGCCACTGCTGTGGGTATCGGCTCAGGCTCTGCCATTAGCTTTGCTGCTTTATATCTTAGTGGTAGCGTGATTGGCGTATCAGCCGCTGGTATTGCATCAGGTCTTTCTGCAGCTGGTGCAGTAGTTGGTGGTGGTGCTGCAACTGGTTTCTTAGTGCTTGCTGCCCCAATTGCTATCTTAGGCTTCTTAGGCATTCGAGCTGCCGCACGTAAGCGTGCAGAGCGCCTAATGTACGCAAAGATTATTTGCTACAAGCGCTGCTTAGCTCACTTAGCGTCCATTAAGAACGCCATTCAGATGGAAGCAAAAGAGGCAGATGCCGAGCGTATTGAATACCTCAAGGCATTATCCATTACCTTGCAAGCCGCGATCAAAGACTTAAAACACGATCTTGGCATTGTCTAATCAAGATTAGCTAAATTCTAAGCTCACTCAAGCTAGCCAAAGCTACTTGATTCTTACCCCGCTAAGCTAACCAAAGCGGCTTGGTTCTAACCTCACTAAGCTAACCAAAGCAGCTTAGTTCTGACCTCGCTAAGCTAGCCAACAGGACAATAAAGCAGTTCCCGTTGGCTAGCAATAGAAGCATTCTCATCCTTCGCATTAAGACTAAAGAGCCAAGCTATCCTTTCATAGTAGCTAGCAGTTGACTAAGATCTTTGGCTGCAACCAAAGGTGTGGACTCTAACCAGCTTCAAATCACTATCCATAGCTTCTGAAGCTAAAGCTATGTGCATTAGTCTTTTCGAGAGTGATTGTTAGCTTTAACAAGCTCTTAATGCCACCTCAAGGCTGTCACTGTTATATGACCAATATGTAGCGCATTGAGCTCTAAGCATCGCCCATTCTTTCTATTATTGCGTAACATTTCATATTGCTTCACATGCTAAGCATGTGCGTTGTACTACTGCCAATCGCTGCAGAGAGCTTGTGCATTCTAATGAAATGAGCTCTTCTAATAACGGCTACTTATGGCAAATCCCTCAATCACTTTAGCTTGAAAGCTAAAGCGTTTTTGCTGCATTAGCATCTGTCTTGTCTGATTCTGCTCATACCTACCACCTAGTTACATACACTAACTACTGTTTTAACCGTAAAACAGGCGTAATCAATTGTTATTTAGCCATATTTACAAAAAATTTTAGCCACATGCGCAGTATTTGTGTATTATTGTTAGCGTTAGCTAACTACAATTAGGAATGACTAACAGGACAGTTAGTCTATATGCGATTAAGACAGTAAGCATAGCTTTTGTGATTGCCTCTTACTTCTACTCATAAGATGAGTTCATCTATCAGTAATTGAACATACTTATATTGGGGTAGAAATCATGAAGCTATGTGTACTACTTGCTGTCTATTTGTAATGACTTGGATAGTTTGAATGAATAAGACCATCATCGCTCTTGCAGTAGCCTCTTTAACTGTTGCTGCCACTTCCTTAACCGCCGCTAACGCTGCAGCTGTCTATGACCAAGACGGTACCTCTTTAGATGTTTACGGTCGTGTACAGTCTGTTCTCTACTCTGGCAAGCAATCAGGTGTTTTAGATGACAAGGCAACTACTATCACTACAGGCCGTTTAGGCTTAGACATGCGCTCTACCATCACTGGAGATATTGCTGGTTTTGCCGCTGCTGAATGGGATGTATCTGATGGCAATGAAAACGAGTCATTTAATGCTCGTACTTTATGGGTTGGCTTAGACTTTGGTGATGCTGGCTTAGTAAAGTTTGGTAAGTTTGAGCCTGCTATGAAGTACGCCATCTCACAGACCGATATCTTTGAGGATTTTGGTGGTGTTGGCTTTACTGGCGGTGATGACAGACGTCGTGGTGTAGTGCAGTACGAGTGGGCCGGCATGGGCTTTAACGTACTGGCCTCTTATGTCTTTGCTCAGAAGGCAGAGCACTTAGATGGCGCTTACATCTTTGGCTCTGATCCAGATGGTGCCATTAGTGCTGATGAGACTGTCGATCTTAACTACACCGTATCTTTTGCTGCAGGCTACACCTCTCCTGACGTTCTCTTTGGCCCAATCGATATCCGCTTTGGCTATGAGAAGGGTGAGTTTGCTGACAAGGATCTAGGCTTAAACACCTTTAGCTTAGATGGCTTAGGCGGCTCCAACTCTGGCGCTCTCTTAGGCCTCGCTCAGCGTCACGACAATACCATCACCGCTATTTCCGATAGCTCCATTCAGTATGATTCCTACGATCAGTTTGCTGTAGGCCTGTCATGGGGCACCATGGATGTAGGCCCTTACTTTGGTGCCATGTACCAACAGCGCACCTTTGATGTAGTGTCCAGTGCTAAGATTACTCGCACTGGTGGAGCTGCAGCTGCAGTCGGCAGCCTCGGTATCGATGAGCTTGAGGTGTCAGGCTATGAGTTTGTAGCTGCTTACACATTTGAAAATGGCGTCAGCGCCCGCACTGGTTACTTAGCACGTAAGTACGATGCCGGTATCGTAGGCGAGTTTGAGGCTAAGGTTATTCCTGTGTTAGTAGCATGGCAGGTTACCCCACAGTTCGACGTATGGGCTGAGGCACGCTTTGATGCTGGTACCGACAATAGCGAAACCACCATTGTTGTGGGCAATGTTTTTTTCCTGCACAGTGACAGTATGAATTTTCTGCTATTTTTGTGAGCACTATCACGATTTTAAGTGCATTTTAAAAATTTTTCTTTCGTTTTAGCTTTTTTTTCTATATCTTACTGGCCCTTATTACATTTGCCATTAATAGTTTATGATTAGTGAAAAGCAACAATTAAAGCTTAGAGAGCTCCATGCAGATGGACATTCAGTGAAGGACATTGCTGAAACTCTACAAATATCTCAGCCTACTGTCCGCGCATATTTGAAAGACAAAAACAGAGGAGTGGTAAAGAAAGAAAGAAAATCTAGAGCAAGACTACTTGAGCAAGCAGATCAGA
>NZ_AXWV01000025.1 GCF_000482845.1 Anaerobiospirillum succiniciproducens DSM 6400 | reverse complement strand
GCTTTGGTTCTACTGGCCACAAGTAGGCACTGGCTGCTTTGGTTCTACTGGCCACAAGTAAGCACCATCAACATGTGAAAGGCAAACTTTCACTATAAGACCATTAACACAAAAGCCCCGCAACCGCATTTGGTTGTGGGGCTTTTGCTATCAATACTCTTATAGAGCATGCTAATTATGCATGCGCAAGTAGTTTGGCAGCGTGCTTGCTCTAGATACGAGGTGATTAGGCATTCAGATGCTGCTTGAGAGCTGCGATCTCTGCTTTAGTTTGCTCCAGGGCAACACCGCCTAAGACATTACGCTTAGCTAAGATGCTCTGTAAAGAAAGAATTGGGTAAACATCATCTGCAATCACAGCTGAGAACTTCTTGAACTCGTCAACACTTAAGTCCTCTAAAGGCTTGGCTACAGAAATAGCATAGAGCACTACCTGACCTACGATATCGTGAGCCTCACGGAATGGTACACCCTTAGAAACTAAGTAGTCAGCAAGCTCAGTAGCGTTAGAGTAGCCACCCTTAGCAGCTGCCTCAATCTTATCTTTATTAAGCTTAATGCCTTCAAAGACTAAGGACATCATATCTAAGCACTCATGCCAGGTATCTAAGGCGTCAAACAGACCCTCTTTATCCTCCTGCAGATCTTTGTCGTAAGCTAAAGGCAGCGCCTTAACGGTGGTTAAGATACCCATGAGAGCACCAACTACACGACCAGCCTTACCTCTAATGAGCTCACAAGCATCTGGATTCTTCTTTTGTGGCATTAAAGAAGAACCTGAGGTTACCTTATCGGATAACTCAATAAAGTTGGCCTCACCTGAGTTGTAAATAATAAGATCTTCAGAAAGACGTGACAGGTGCACTAAGCTTATTGAAGCTGCAGATAACAGCTCCATAACGTGGTCACGGTCAGATACTGCATCTAAGCTGTTGTGGGTTGCGCCCTTGAAGCCTAAGTTCTTGGCTAACTCTTCACGATCCATTGGGTAGGCAGTACCAGCTAAAGCTGCAGAGCCTAATGGACATACATTTAACAGATCACGGGCATTAGACAGACGTACAAAGTCACGATCAAACATCTGCAGATAAGCTAAACAAAAGTGAGAGAAAGTAACTGGTTGGGCACGCTGCAGGTGGGTATAGCCTGGGAAGATTACGCCCTGGTTCTCATCAGCAACCTTTAACAGCTGACGCTGCAGACCACGGATGGACTTTAAAATCTCATCGCATGCGCGACGGCAGAATAACTTAAGATCAACAGCTACTTGATCGTTACGTGAACGACCAGTATGCAGCTTCTTACCTAAAGCACCAACCTTCTCGATTAAACGGCGCTCTACATAAGAGTGAATGTCCTCATCACCAGCTAAGGCGATCTCGTTTTCACGGCCAGTCATTTCCTGCTCAAGCTCATTTAAAGCCTGGATCAAAGAAGCGCACTCATCTTGAGTTAAGACATTAACAGTAACTAAAGATTTGGCCCAAGCACGTGAGCCCTCAACGTCCTCATGAAATAAACGGTAATCGAATACTAAAGAGTCGTTGAAGTGCTTAAAGCGGACATCGCTGTCCTGGGTGAATCTACCGCCCCATAATGCCATGGTCGTTATTCCTCTAACTGAAGATGTTTAGTCAAAATTAGTTGTGCCACTACAAATAAGCCTAAGTTTAGTTCGGCCTAATGTAAGTAAATTGCCTGATGCACTTACTGCTACACAGTCATCATTGCTCTTACTTACAAAGCACTGATGAGTGTGTACCCATAAATTTAGCTAGGCTATAAGACAAAGCCCGCACACCAGGCGCGGGCCTTTTTAAGACAGGTGCATAAGATAGCCTCACTATGAGGCTACCTAGCTAAAAGCTCTGTCTAGGACAATACTACTTGCCCTGCTGCTTTCTGTGCTCTGCGTTTAATGCGCGGATACGTGCAGGTAAGGAGTAGAGCTGGATGAAGCCCTTACCATCAGCCTGATCGTAAACGTTGTCAGCACCGAAAGTTACGAAGTCGAAGTTGAAGAGGCTGTTAGGGCTCTCCTTACGGATAATGTCGCAGTGACCCTTGTAAAGACGCACAACAACCTTACCGTTAACATCCTTGGCAAGCTCATCAGCACCAGCCTGGATGATCTCACGCAGACGGGTAAACCAACGACCATCGTAAACTAACTGAGCAAACTCAATTGCCATGTGGTCACGGTGGATGCGGGTGGTCTTATCGAGAACTAACTGCTCAATTGCACGCAGAGCATTGTAGATGATGGTGCCGCCTGGGGTCTCATAGCAGCCACGGGACTTCATGCCAACTAAACGGTTCTCAACGATGTCGATACGGCCAACACCATTACGTGCACCACGAGTATTAAGCTCATCTAAGCACTCAAAAGGAGTAACCTTCTTACCATCGATCTCAGTTACAACACCCTGCTCAATGGTGAGCTCAAAAGTCTCTGGAGTGTCTGGAGCCTTCATTGGGTCAACAGTCCAGGTCCAAACTGCCTCAGATGCCTCGTTCCAAGTAGCCTCAAGCTCGCCACCCTCAGTTGAGATGTGCAGAGCGTTAGCGTCACGAGAGTAAATCTTCTTTAAGGTAGCCTTACATGGAATGTTACGCTCAGCTAAGTAAGCTAAGCAGTCTTCACGGGAACGTAAGTCCCACTCACGCCATGGAACGATCACATCAAGGTGTGGAGCTAAAGCAGCAACTGCAGACTCGAAACGAACCTGATCATTGCCCTTACCGGTAGCGCCGTGAGAAATAGCGTCGCAACCTTCAGCTAAAGCAGCCTCTACCATTGCCTTGCCGATTACAGGACGAGCAATAGCGGTACCTAAAAGATAGGACTCTTCGTATAAAGCGCCAGTCTTGAAGGTCTCGAATACATAATCACGAACGAACTCTTCACGTAAGTCCTTGACGATGCACTTGATAGCACCAGAGTTCTTTGCCTTCTCCTCGATGCCCTCTAAGTCATCTCTCTCCTGACCAATGTCAGCGACAAAACATACAACCTCGCAACCATAGTTCTCCTTTAACCAAGGAACGATAGTTGAAGTATCAAGACCGCCTGAATAGGCTAACAGAACCTTCTTGTACTGCTTTTTATCTTGCTTAGACATCAGATTAACCTCTGTTTGGATTTAGCAAAGTAGCTAAAAGAGCCATGTGAATATGTAAACGGTTTTCAGCTTCATCGAAGACTACGGACTTCTCTCCATCCATCACTGCATCAGTGATCTCGTAGCCACGATGGGCAGGTAAACAGTGCATTACCAGACTTGCATTGGAGCTCTTAACGAGTTCTTCATTAATCTGATAAGGCATGAACACCTTCTTTACAGCCTCAAGTGGGGTGTCATCACCCATTGAAACCCAAGTATCAGTGTACAGAACGTCATAGTCCTTAAGTAACGACAGATCGTCTGTTACGTCGAGCTTTGCGCCATACTTAGCAGCTTGCTCTTTGGCCTTATTGAAGACCTGTACATCAGGACCGCAATTGAGCGGGCAGAAACAAGTTACATGTGCGCCTAAAAAGGCACCAGCAACTAATAAAGAGTTAGCAACATTATTGCCATCACCAAGGTAGGCGAGCTTTACGCCCTCAACCTTACCTAAATGCTCCTTTACGGTCATGTAATCAGCCATGGCCTGAGCTGGGTGGTAGATATCAGAAAGAGCATTAATTACTGGTACTGAACCAGTTGCGGCAAGCTCTTCTAAAGTTGTCTGCTTAAATACACGACCAACTAAGCAATCAACCCATCTTGAAAGATTGCGTGCATAATCAGCAACTGACTCACGTACACCTAAGTCACCCTTACCTAAATCTAAGTAAACGCCGTGACCGCCAAGGTTGAACATAGCCAACTCGAAAGTAGTACGGGTACGTAAGGAAGGCTTTTCGAACATTAAAGCAGCGCTCATACCATCAAGTAATCGTCGGTACTCTTTAGGCTGAGCTTTCATGCTTTGAGCTAAAGATATGATCTGATGGTATCCGTCTTGATCAAGTTCAAAACCGGTAAGTAGGTGCTGCATCGAGCCTCCAAAGATTCCATGCTACGCACAACTTCAGGCAGCGATCATTGTCTGTTACCTGAAATGCATACGTTGAGTATTCGTAAAACAAAAAACAGCGCTGAAAGTCTCTTCTACACTCTAGATGTATCGATGATGCCAAGTTAACTTGGTCGGCTACTAGACTTTGCTATGGTCTAGAGTTGACACACAGGTGTGAAAACTTAACAGGACGCTGCATTAAAAGATTCTAAAGAACGGGAGATATTGTTACTTAGGCGGGTAAAAGAACTTAAACCACTACTTCACAAGATCAGTGCCTGACAGAGCTTAATTTAAACTTGTATCTCTTAAAGAAAGCTTAAGGTGCGCTCAGCCTCTCAACCTTATGAATACGTTTGATAACTCAACAAGACGCGCATTAACCATGCTTGTTTTGTTCAAGCTAAGTACTCTTGGCACAATGCTTAGCATTATCTACCAATGTGCTTTTAAGTTAGCCTTAATAAGTCAGATATGAGCATTGCTCGACTTTGGTTTATATGACTTGGCTTTGATTTTTAGTTAGGCAGTTCATCTAAGCATGCCTAGCTAAGCACAGATACATGATAGTGCCGAGATTACTTGTTAGGTTCTTACAGTAGAAGCCTGCAAATATCTGTGCTGTATTATCGCTATTTTTATTCAAAGGATCGCAAACACCCCAATAAAGGGCGCGTTTTAATTTAATGCACCAATTTTGCGCAATGCAAGGGTTAAAGCGGCAATAGTACGGCCTTCAGTAAGGACACTATCAGGATCAAAGATCAGATCCTTGACCTCCTCAGGGGTCAGTTTAACCACATCAATAGGCTCTGGCTCGTCCCCATCTAGTGCACACTCATATAAGTCTTCACACAAATAGCAATACATCTTTAAAGACAACATGCCAGGGGCTACGGTCATTTCATGTTTTAAAAGAGTAGTTTTATTCGCGCCGTAACCTATCTCTTCTTTAAGCTCTCTTACAACGGCTTCTTCGGCGCTCTCGCCTGCATCTATCTTACCTTTTACCAAACCCAACATGTACTCCATAACACCACCTGAGTACTCCACAGTTAGGTAAAAATGCTTGCCGTCATATGGCACTGCCATAACAGCACCATGACCACCTGCTATACGTTCATAAGTAGCTTTAGTTCCATTTGAGAAAGTAAGATCCATAGTCTCAATACGGAAAATACGAGAAGCCTTATGTGACTGCTGATTGCTAACCTTTGGCAGCGGTTTGTTTAGCAGTGCTTTTAAATCCATAGCAGGATGTCTCCAATTACTTAATATGCTTAGATCATACTCTCAAAGCATCAATATCTGATCACTTGATTGTCACTGCTCGATTTTTGATCATGATCACAGACATGCATAAACCCACATGGAATGAGGAAAACACATTCATTGTCGTTGATACAAGCATGTCGAGATTTGTTATCAGACAACTTAATACCCTCAGCATGTATGGAAAACTTTCAAACAGAATGCGCAAAACTACAAGTTCTGTATAACTCGTAATCGAGGCACAATCTTCAGCTTATTTTTACTCAGGCTCACTTTATAAAGTGCAACTATTACTCTTCTTATAATCTAGTCTTTAAAGCTAGATGGGAGATGATAGGCATATAAGATCAAGTACATATCAAGCTTTGTTTAAAGTTTTGCATAATCTTACTTTGCACTTGCTCTTAAGGGCCATCTTAGCGGCCACACACCTAATCTTAAGCAAGATAAGCTATCGAGTCAGGGTGTTTGCTTAGCAGTTGATAAGCTGAAAGATGCTATAATCATGCAGTTTTTTAATGAGCAAAGACACATGGCTGACAAAAACAAAACATCACAAGATGCACCTGCTGCAGTGCGCATTGATAAGTGGCTATGGGCTGCTCGCTTCTACAAGACTCGCTCAATTGCCCGTCAAATGGTTGATGGTGGCAAAGTAGACTACAACGGTAGTAAAGCCAAGCCATCACGAGCCGTGGAAGTTGGTGCGACCATTAAGCTCTTACAAGGCTTCTCTCGTAAAGAGGTCATAGTTAAGGCCATCTCTGATGTTAGAGGCCCTGCATCTGTTGCAGCAACCCTCTATGAAGAGACAGCAGAGAGTATAGCAAGACGAGAAGAAGAGGCCAGACTCAATAAGGCTGCCGCCTTGTTAAACCCTCGTCCTGACACTAAGCCAAATAAAAAAGAGCGCCGTGAACTTGAGTCACTCAAGCACAGCATGTGATTTTAGGTGCACAAGATTAACTAAACTCATCAGCAATGCAAAAGCATTATCTTTAAAGTGCTTTTAACCGTACTGATGAAGTGTCAATAACTACTGCCTAAAAGCAGAGGCTTATACAAGCCTAATTGACTAGCTTCAATGACACGTATATACATCGAGAAACAATAATGAGTAACGACACTAATCAAGCCGCAGGTATTGAAATCAATGAGGACAAGCAGGAAAACAGCATTGTCCGTTTCCTCTTTGAAGAGCACGGCGTACGTGGCGAGATCGTTCATATCAACGAGCCAGTACACAAGTTACTCGAGAACATTACCCACTATCCTTTATGCATTAAGTCTTTAATGCTTGAGTTAGCATCAGCTGCAGTTTTAATTGCTGCTACTTTAAAGGCTAACGGTACTGTAACCGTGCAAATTCAAGGTGGTGAGGGTTCTAAGGCGGTAAACTTTGCTTTTATCAATATCGATAAGAACCTCAATTTCTACGGCAATGTTTCAAGCGATCATCTCGATAAGATTAACGATGCAAGCTTCTTAGATCTCGTTGGTAAAGGCGGTATCTTAGTTATTTCCGCCTTCCCTGAGGGTGGCAATCGCTATCAAGGTATTGTGGCTTTAGACAAGCCAACCCTGTCTCAGTCCATCGAGGCCTACTTCAAAGAATCAGAGCAGCTTGATACCTCTATGACTTTATATAGCGATCCAGTTGCCTGCAAGTCTGGCGGTCTGATGTTACAGATCATTCCTGAGATCGAGAAAAACCATGAGTCGTTAGAGCACTTAAGCACCTTAAGCTCAACCTTAACTGCAGATGAACTCTTTGATCTGAGCCTCAACGAAAGTCTGCGCCGTCTCTATTGGAACGACAAGATTCGCGTCTTTGACCCAACTAAGGTTGCCTTTAAGTGTATCTGCTCTGTAGATCGCATCATGCAAGCTGTCAATGGTCTTCCTGAAGAGGATCTTGAGGAACTCGCCAATGACCCTAATGGCATCGATATGACCTGCAACAGCTGCGGCAAGGTCTATCACATCACTCCTGAAGAGGTGCGCCAGATTTTAGAGCGTACTCTTTCAGAGAAGGCTGAAAAAGCCGCCAAGATGGCAGAAAACGTTAAATAAGGGCTACATGAGCTCTATGAGCTCACAAAAGACGATCTCTAGCTGTTTCTATTGTACTTGCGCACACTCTTAATGGCCATGCTCCTTTTAAGTGATTGCTAGATCATTTAGAGGGCCTCAGACTTTTAGCTTGTACAGGTGCGATAAAGTATCAGGACTTGCTATCTTTGCAGCCACAGTTATGAGATCGTGCTAATCTAGGCTCCGAGCACAGGCTATAAGAAGCTCAGCTTGTTTGCTCTACTCAATTGGCTGCTTAAAACCATTTAAGATCATTGAGATGTCTTATGCGTAACATATATTTAGGTGTCAACATCGACCACGTAGCCACTGTACGAAATGCCCGTGGTGTTTCGTATCCAGATCCTGTAACCGCTTGTGCTTTAGCAGAATTAGGCGGTGCTGACAGTATCACTACTCATTTGCGTGAAGATCGTCGCCATATTACAGATCGCGATGTACGTCTTATTCGTGAAACCGTGCAAACTAAGCTCAACTTAGAAATGGCTGTGTCAGACGACATCCTCGCCATTGCTCAAGCTCTTGCTCCACATGACGCTTGCTTAGTTCCTGAGCGCCGCGAAGAAGTCACCACTGAAGGTGGCCTTAATGTCAGTGGCGATCAAGTACGCATTGGCGCTGCAGTTGAGCGTTTATCGAAGGTCGGTACTAGAGTATCTTTATTCATTGACCCTGAAAAAGAGCAGATTGATGCAGCTGTTGCTGTTGGCGCTCCTGTAATTGAGTTCCACACCGGCGCTTATGCTAATGCAGTTAAGTCTGAAGAACGTCGTGAGTGTTATTTAAAGCTTGCAGAAATGGCTGCATATGCCTCCTCAAAGGGTTTGCATGTCAACTCTGGTCATGGCCTAACTTACGAGAACGTCACACCTATCGCATCCATTAAAGAGATGGAAGAGCTTAATATTGGACACAGTATTATTGCCCGTGCTATCTTTGTTGGATTACCTGCAGCTGTACAGGAAATGAAGAAAATCATGCAAGATGCTCGTCGCTTTGCATGCACAGATTTTCACTTCTAATCTATAGCGCTATTCATTAGCGCGTTAGATTTACTAAAGATAAGTCTTTTAGGCTATCTTCAGATGGACTTAGCATCAAATCCATCAGACCTGAATACAGGCCTTTGTGATGCAAATTAGGATCTAAAGTGCTATCTCAAGGTACAAGAAAGACACTTGCTTTTGAGCATTGAGAAGGTACTTTCTCTTTGCTTTTAAAGACAATAGTTTTTCTTAGGCACTTTAGAACCACGTTGATGCCATTTAGCCCCATTTTTTTTGCTTAAGTGGCACTTGGACTGAAGGAAAAAAGTAACGCTAGGCCCATAAGCTCTTACTTATGCTGCCTTAGCAGTAACCAAGCTCATCGGGAAGTACATTTAAATGTCTACCAACTTACTTGAAATGTTCGGAGATACCTCCGTAGATCGTGTTGAAGCAGCCCTTAGCGCTATGCGTCAAGGCCGTGGCGTATTAGTTGTTGATAATGCTGATCGCGAGAACGAAGGCGACCTTATCTATGCAGCAGAGACCATGACCTCCGAGCAGATGGCCTTCATGATCCGCGAGTGCTCTGGCATCGTTTGCGTTTGCATTAAGAAAAAGCGTGCTGAAGAATTAGGTCTGCCAATGATGGTTCAGGACAATACTTCTACATACGGTACTGCCTTTACTATCTCCGTAGACGCTGCTGAGAATGTAACTACTGGTGTTTCTGCAAAAGATCGTATCGAAGCAATTCGCGTGATCTTAGATGAGAAGTCATCACGTAAGGACTTAGCTGCTCCTGGTCACATGTTCCCATTAGTTGCCCGTGATGGTGGCGTTTTAGAGCGTGATGGCCACACTGAGGCATCTTGCGACTTAGCTCGTTTAGCTGGCTTTAAAGAGTGCGGCGTTTTATGCGAGTTAACCGCTCCTGATGGCGATATGGCTCGTCTGCCACGCGTTTGTGCCTTTGCTCAGCTTCACGATATGACTGTTGTCTCTATCGATGACATCAAGGCCTATCGCAAAGAAAAGAACTGCTAGTAGTAACTACTTATCTGTTCAAGAGCTTGCACTAATTTACAAGCACTAGCACAACAGGGCGCTTAGCGCCCTGTTGTCGTTTTAGAGCCCTAAAACGAGATAGCTCCACCATCATGACTAGCACATAAAGTGGATGCTACGCCTTAGTCCGTGTATAAATATGAGAACTAACACAGCTCTTGAAGCTTAAAAACTCATCTTTCATCACAGCTTTTGCTAACTTTGCATTGTTTAAGAGCGATATGCTACCAATTTGCATATATGACTTAATAAGCCATGTACAATGATATATTCATACCAAGAAACCAAAGTTAAGATCTAAGCTAATCACAGAGGCTCATGAGATACTGCATTACATTATGCAGATGTGGATTTTGTGACTAAATATAACTAGCTTGCACTAGTTATTTTGAGAGGCCATGCATGCAAAGACTGGGCTTTACCAGAGTAGGAAACAAACAAGGATATCCGCTAGCCATCATCCATGGATGGGGCTGCGATAGCTCTTTTTTGCTGCCTATAGCACGCATGTTTCCTGATCGCGATGTCTATCTTATCGATCTGCCAGGCTATGGAAGATCAGAGCACCTAGCCTCGATCGCTGAAGACTTTTCAAAGACCAACTATCTATTGTTAAACACCATTCCATGTGGCGCAGACGTTATTTCTTGGTCTTTTGGAACCTTGTATGCTCTAAGAGCGATTAGTACCGTTAATAATCCATGCCTCAACTTTGATGTGTTTGAGATGAACATGGTCTTTAGCTGCAATCAAATGCAAGAGTTGTTCGACGCTCAAGCTAAAGATCAGATAGATAGTTTTGACCATATGTCAGTAGCTCAGGCAGCTAAGCTTGCTCATGAGGGTATAGACAATGGCGCTGGCATTCCTAAACCAAATGGCCTCACTATCTACAACCACCCTCTGATTCGTAGCTTGGTAACTATCTGTGGATCACCGCGCTTTCCATCAGACCCTAATTGGCAAGGCATGAGCGCAGTTAAGATCCTTAAGTGCAACACCAAACTTACTCCACGCCGCTTAAATATGGTGCTTAATATCTTCTTCCGCCTAGTTGATAGTAAGAAGAAAGGCTCTGCTAAAAGCCAAGATAAAGCAGCTATAAATGTCTCTTCTAAGACAGATGCAAGAATGAGCCTTAAAACCGCCCAAAACCAAACAGACTCTGAAAAAAGCTTAAATAAGCTTGATGAAAAAAGCACTGCAGCACCTGCTGATCCTGCAGTTAAATACAGCAAAGCTATGTGTTCTAGTGGCGATGGTAAAGAGATACCTTATGAGGTGTTGATGGCCGGCATCAGATTAGTGACCTTTATTGATGAACGCCCAGCCATGCATCATATCAATATCCCAACACTACATCTGTTTGGCGCACTAGATCCTTTGGTTCCTGCATCATTAAGCAAGTACTTTGATAATCCACCACTGCACCGCTCTTATATCTTTGCCAACTCCTCACACAACCCAGTGCAAAGTGAGCCTGAAGAGTTCTTCAAAGTGGTCAGCGACTTTTATCAATCAATTGAGCACAACTAACCAATCATTAGCCACGCTCAATGTAATACGCTTAGCCTTACTTGCATGCTTCATGTGTGCCCTGCTAGCTTTGCTTTGCTTTGCTTAGCTTAGCTTAGCTTAGCTTAACGATGTTGCCCTTTAGATTTGCTTGATGGCATGCTAGCTAGCATTAGCGATCAGATCATTAATAGCTGTCGGTTTAGCTAAGATAATTTGAGCGTTTTTTGGGCAAATCTTATGTTTGCATCACAAACCTAGATCACAGATTTGGTCTATTGCCTATTTAACTGTATTATCATCTGAGGTATGTCTGCAAAACTTTTGAGCTGTATTTTTGCAGAGTCCTTGGAGAGATGAGATATGGACGTAGCATCCAATTTTGCGGTAAGTGTTGCACCGCCCCCTTATCAAAAGGAGGTCGATGAGGCACGCCGAGACACACAAGCACGTGTTGCTATTCCGCAGCTCAATCAGTCTCATGGATCACGCTCACAAACTCATATCGGAGATCGTCGCGGCAATACCGACGGAGAAAACTCTCTTCTGAGCGCCCAGCAACAAGGCATTATGGATGCCACGGACGACATTATCGTAGATCCTGATGGCCGCCGCCGTCGCAGACGCCACCGTAACAACAACGGTGAAGAAGGCGATAACTCTGAGTATGAAGAGCAACAGGGTGATAACTACGCTTTTGAGGGCAACGAATACGCCCAGACAGAAGAAGGTCTTAATAAGTTCAATGAACAAGATGGCCCTGTAAAATCAGGCTATGACCCAATCACTGGCTACTACATCATCCCTGCAACTAGAAGAACCAAGAGACGCACTATCCTGCTGCGCTTTAGAGAACAGAATGTGCATTTCTTAGATCGTTTTAGCGATAAGAATACTGCCGTTGGCATTATCAACTTTGCTCTGTGCCGCAAGTATGGAGCTATCATCCCACACAGCCGTCTAGGTCAAGTAGTCGAAAAGAACGCCTAGACAAGCTTAAGATCGCATCTTCTATTCACCATCTACACGCTGCATGTTCCACTTAGGAGCTGCAGCGCTGCATCTAATTGTCTAATCCCCACACTAGCATCTACCCACCTCATACGATAGTTAATGGCAACGCTACTTGCCTACGCACAAAAGTGCAGTCAATACGAGTGATTGCTTGTGCGCATACGCACCTAAACGTGCTTGAGATAAGCATGGATGCTTACTTAACTAGAGTACTCATGTAGCTTTGCTCAAGCTTTTTGAGCTCTTCTGGAGTAAGCTCTGGAGCGTTCTTATCTGCCTCAAGATCTTCATCTTGAATCTCGTGGTTAGCTTGACGAGGCTCTTGCTCTACAAACCACTCAGGGCACTTGTAGTCGATGCGGTTTACATACCATACACGATCGCCTTTTGGTGTATGCACGGTTGCATCATCACCCTCACTTTTGCCCAGCAAAGCACGAGCTAAAGGCGCATCAACACTAATGTAGTTATCGCGACCAAAGATTTCCTCACCGCCTACAATCCTTAGCTGCATAATCGACTCATCGTCATCAGCTTCAATCTCAACATAAGCGCCAAAAAACACACGACCCTTTTGCTGAGGGTTGAACTCAATGATCTGTAGATCATTAAGAATCTTACGTAGATAGCGAATGCGACGGTCAATCTGAGCAAGCAAACGCTTGTTGTACTGATAGTCAGCGTTCTCGGAGCGATCTCCTAAGCTTGCAGCCCATGAAACCTTAGCAGTTACATCTGGACGTTTTTCAAGCCAAAGATAATCTAATTCCTTTTTAAGTAACTCATATCCCTGAGGGGTAATGTAAGGCTTCTTTGCCAAATTGTCCTCCTATAGACTTCCTTGTCTATACAAATACAAAAGGCCCGAGGCGCATATAGCACCTCGGGCCCGTTAGTAATTCATCTATTCTGCCCTTAAAGGGTCAGACAGGAATTATAACTGTGGACCAGCCTTAACTAAGTCACCACCTAAAGACTCGAACTTCTTGAAGTTCTTCTGGAAGCGCTCAGCTAAGTCCTTAGCCTTTACTTCCCACTCTGAAGCGTCAGCGTAGGTGTTACGTGGGTCCAGAATCTTGGTGTCAACGCCCTTTAACTCAGTAGGAACGGTGAAGTTGAAGTAAGGGATGGTTGCGGTGTTTGCAGTATCGATAGAACCGTCTAAGATTGCGTCGATAATGCCACGGGTATCCTTAATGGAGATACGCTTGCCAGTGCCGTTCCAGCCAGTGTTTACTAAGTAAGCCTTAGCGCCGGAAGCTTCCATTCTCTTAACCAGAACTTCAGCGTACTTGGTTGGAGGTAAGGTTAAGAAAGCAGCACCGAAGCATGAAGAGAAGGTTGGGGTAGGCTCGGTAATGCCACGCTCGGTACCAGCTAACTTAGCGGTGAAGCCAGAGAGGAAGTAGTACTTAGTCTGCTCCTTAGAAAGGATAGATACTGGAGGTAATACACCGAAAGCATCAGCAGATAAGAAGATTACGCGCTTAGCAGCTGGAGCCTTAGAAACTGGCTTAACGATGTTTTTAATGTGGAAGATTGGGTAAGAAACACGGGTGTTCTCAGTTACAGACTTGTCTGCAAAGTCAACCTTGCCGTTAGCATCAACAGTTACGTTCTCTAATAAAGCGTTACGCTTGATAGCGCCCCAGATGTCTGGCTCGTTTTCCTTAGAGAGGTTAATAACCTTAGCGTAGCAGCCGCCTTCGAAGTTGAATACGCCATCATCGTCCCAACCGTGCTCGTCGTCACCGATGAGTAAACGCTTAGGATCGGTAGATAAGGTGGTCTTACCAGTGCCTGACAGACCGAAGAAGATAGCAGTGTTCTTGCCCTCGAGGTCGGTGTTAGCAGAGCAGTGCATTGCAGCGATGCCCTGTAATGGTAAGTAGAAGTTCATCATGGAGAACATGCCCTTCTTCATCTCACCACCGTACCAGGTGTTGAGGATGATCTGCATCTTCTCTGCGAGGTTGAATACAACAGCAGTCTCAGAGTTGAGGCCTAACTCCTTGAAGTTCTCAACCTTAGCCTTTGAAGCGTTCAGAACTACGAAGTCTGGCTCGAAGCCCTTTAACTCTTCCTCAGTAGGACGGATGAACATGTTGGTTACGAAGTGAGCCTGCCAAGCTACTTCCATAACGAAACGGATCTTCAGACGGGTGTTCTCGTTAGCACCACAGAAGAGATCAACAACGTATAAAGGCTTGTTAGAGAGCTCCTTGCCTGCTAAAGCCTTTAACTGAGCCCATGCCTCTTCGGTAACTGGCTTGTTGTCGTTCTTGAACTCATCAGAAGTCCACCAGATCTCCTTGGAGGCCTCGTTCTTAACAATGAACTTGTCCTTAGGGGAACGGCCGGTGTAAACGCCAGTCATAACGTTTACTGCACCCATCTCGGTTACAGTGCCCTTCTCGAAGCCTTCTAAAGAAGCCTGAGTCTCAGCAGCAAACAACTCCTCGTGAGAAGGATTGTGGACGATGTTGGTAGCACCAGTAATGCCGTATTTAGCTAAACTTTCAGATAAGCTCATTTTTTTCTCCACGAATGATGCCAGGGTAATCCTGACGCAATTCTTTCTAAACCGGCCATCATTCTAGCTTATTTTTCTCAACTATGGATCGACGATATTCTCTTTAACTTAAAAAATTTGATATGAGTTGCAATGAAAAGATTTGCTTTTATTGCACAAATGGCTATTCGAGGCGCTATACATCGCATGCGGTGTTCAAAATACTGCCTTTTAAAGTTGCGCAAAGCTGCACTATCACTGCACAAATTTGCAGCACTCGTCGTACAAGCGTCACAGCTGGTAGTTTAGTGCCCTAACCGCCCTCAAAGAGGACATAATCTTCGCTACAAATGCCTTAAATATCAATTTAAAAAAAGATATCTACCCTTTTAAGCTTTCACTCCCATGGCTATTTATCTTCCTAGATAGCCAACTATGACTGCAAAATTTTGCAAGAACTACTCTATAAGCACAAAGTTTAGTGCCATGAGATCAAGGCAATCAGAAAAAAAGACATCCAATATGTACATCATGCTAATGACCATGCTTTGGTCGCTAAAGTTTACACAAGGTATCTATCAGTACTTATTAGAATGCGCTTTTAAGCCATATTGTCGCAATTTTTTTTCGCTATACGATCTATGTACTAAACGGCATATCAAGTTAGCTTATAATGACCTCCGAAATTGTGTGAACAAGAACACAATACTTGGTCAAAAGCTATCAACAAGCCCTAGCTTAAAAACAAGTTTTCACTTATCAATCGGACAAGTTAAATGAGCAAGATTACTGTTTCACCAGAGGCACAAGTCTATCTACGCGGCATCATTGAAAAGCAGAAGATGGAAGGCCTTGCTATTCGTCTTACCGTTACTAACCCAGGTACCCCTGGTGTTGAGAGCGGCATCTTATATTGTCCGAAAGAGTACATTACCTCTCAGGATCTCCACTTTAAGATGGACGGCTTTGAGATCGTTATCGACATGGATGTGGTCGACTTCTTAGACGAGACCGTCATCGACCTGTCAAAGGATGATGCTGGTGAGGATCTCTTAACCCTGCACGCTCCTAACTTAAAGCGTAAGTTAGTTAGCGAAGACGCTCCTTTAAAAGATCAAATCGCTTTCTACATTGAGCGTTTTGTAAGCCCTACCTTAGCAGGCCACGGCGGTGCTGTTCGCTTAGTTGACTTTAAGGACGGTATCGTTACTGTTGAGTTCTCAGGTGGCTGCAATGGCTGCTCCTTAGCTGGTGCAACCTTACATGAGGGTATTGAAAAGCAGCTCAAGAATGCTTTCCAAGATCAGATTAAGGGTGTTGAAGATGCTACTGCTCACACCGTAACTGACGAGAGCTACGCTTAATTTACAAGTCGTACGCTCACCATGAAAAAAGCCCAGCAAATGCTGGGCTTTTTTCTATCTATATATAAAAGCTAATCATTAGCGATCGTGACTACTCGCTCTTAGAGTCACGGCGTAAAAGATCACGAGCAGCCTCACGACCAGTCTTGTGGTTCACTAAAACTTCGTAAAGCTCGCTGCAGATTGGCATTTCAACTCCCATTTTAAGAGCAAGACCAACCACGACCTTTACCATCTTATAGCCCTCAACAGCCTGTCCAATCTCTTTAAGTGCCTCATCAGCTCTTTTGCCCTGTCCAAGCATATAACCGAGGCGACGATTACGTGACTGATTGTCAGTACAGGTGAGCATAAGATCGCCTAAACCAGACAAGCCCATAAAGCCACGCTCAGATGCACCTAATGCGGTGCCTAAACGAATCATCTCGGCAAGACCTCTTGAGATCAGCGCCGTTCTTGCATTTGCACCATAGCCAAGACCATCAGACATGCCCGCACCAATTGCAATAACATTCTTGACCGCACCACCAATTTGCATGGCTACGAGATCATGGCTTTTATAAACGCGGAAAGTCTTAGTGTGCATAATTTGGCACATGTCATCTACGAACTTCTCATCGTTACCTGCACAAGCAATTGCTGTTGGCATACCAGCAGCCAGTTCTTTTGCAAAGGTAGGTCCAGAGAGAGCCGCGATTGGCAGTATAGGATACTCATCATCAGTCATCTCACGCATGACAACCTTGGACAAGAGCTCACCTGAACTATCTAAGCCCTTAGTTGCCCACGCAAGACGTTGACGGCGTTTCCAAAATGGCTTGATTTCTTTTAAGGTCTTTTCAAAAGACTCTGAAGGAACCACCACCAAAATATCGCGAGCAAACTTGACTGCCTCTTCTAAATTGGAAGTTACTGTTAATGATGGAGGAAAGATAATGCCAGGTAAGTATTGGGCATTCATCTGCTCTTCCTGCATCTTGGCAGCTTTTTGTGGATCTCTTGCATACAGCATTACTGGCATGCCCTTTGAGGCCACTGCCACAGCCAGTGAAGTGCCGTATGAGCCAGCACCGATTACAGTTAATGATTGCTTCTCTTTCATCGTCAAAGTCCATCAAGCAAACGCTTGTGGGTTATGCAGTGAAATTGGATAGATCAATAGATCTAAGGTGTGATTAAGACTAGTGGCAACAGGCAAACTTAAAGCTTGATGGTGCCTAACAAGATATGGGATGAAATGATACCAACGCGCTTGTAAAAATACAGTGACAGGCCCTAGCAATGTGAGGTTTGAGGCGATTTGAAGAGAAAAGAGACGCATCTGAGTGCTCAGATGCGATTAGATAAGGCATAAAGCCCGGTTTTGGAACACAAATGTGCGTGCTTTAGCTTAGTTGACCAAATAGATCTTATTTACATAGTATGGCCAGGCTAGATCAACAGCCCTGACTTAATGGTGTGGCCTCGTAGATCAACGGCTCTTATTTAATGGTGTGACCTGGCAGATCAACAGCCCTGACTTAAGGGTGTGGACTAGTAGATCAACTGATCTTAGTTAATGGGGAGGTCATGAAAGAGCCACTGCCCTATTTTATGGGCCTAAAAAAACAAAACGACGCTAGTACTAGACTGAGCGTCGTTCTGTATAAAGGCGTAGCAGCTTAGCTACAGCATGTCAGAAAGAAGATTACTTCTGTTCTGCTGCCTCTACCTTATCTTCAGCAGCGCCTTCTTGGTTAGCCTGCTGAGCCTTGCGAGCACGGAACAGAGCCTCAAAGTTGATTGGAGCTAAGTTGAGCTGAGGGAAGGTTGCACGAGCAACTAAGCTGGAGATGAACTCACGAGCATATGGGAAGAGGATATTAGGAGCGGTGCCGCCTAATAAGAACTCACCTGCCTCGCCTGGGAGGTTGCGCAGTAAGAATACGCCAGCCTGGGTTACTTCACAGATGAAAGCAGTCTTGCCCTCATTGTTGCAGGTAACAGTGATACGCAGAGCAACCTCGAACTGATCATCAGCGATCTTGGTGGTCTTGGTATCGAACTTAACCTGAAGCTCAGGCTTCCACTGGCTCTGGAAAACTACAGGGCTGTGTGGAGTCTCTAAAGAAGAGTCCTTAGCGTAAACACGAATAAGATCAAAGAGAGGACGGCTTGCTGCTGCCTGATCGTTTGCATTCTCTGACATGTGTATGTTCCCTTATGTACAGTCTTCTGTAATAGAAATTCTGTTACTTCTTATAAGACAGCGGCATGTTGGAGCTGCTCCAATCGAGCATGCCACCTTCTAAAATATAAACTTTTGTAAAACCTTGCTTCTTTAAGAAGCGACCGCTGTTGAAGCACTCGCTATCGAACTTATCTTTACCGACTAAGATAACAGGCTTGTCACGACGGCTGTCAATGCGACCAATCTTACCGCTCTTAATATCGGCTGCGGTAATGTTGATAGCGTTTGCAATGTGTCCACTAGAAAAGCCATCAGCGCTTCTAATGTCAACAAATACGCCATCCTCGCGGTTCACTAAGTTCACTGCAGTACCAGCATTTGCCTTGGCAATGCGAGCAGTTAACAGTTTGAACTGAACCACAATCAGCATAACTAAGACAACGCCCCATGCACCAACCATGAAATAGTGACGCATGAAAAAGTCAGGAAATTCGTTGATGAACTCGGAAAAATTGAAATCCACGATTGCTACCTCAAAATGTCCGGATTTCTCTCCGGTTTCTAGAACAGCTCGCTATTCTATCATATTAAGCCAAAGATAACAGGCTCTATGGTGATTAACAGAGTGTAGATAGCAACAGAATGCCTATGGCGGATCAAAAGACACTCATGCCCGTACATTTGTATCAGATCTAGATCACAAAACTATGGACAAAATGCCTAAATGCTTCTTGTTTCAATTACAACCATAATGATCTAACTTCACTAGCTAATCTATAGCTAAGCTCACAGATTTACTAAGAAATTTGCTAAATCTCTAGTTATGTTAATGAAGCACACTTGATCAAGCTCATATTACGAAAGTATCCGTAGTGAACGTTGAGAATGCCCAGCACACAAGAGACCATCCATCCTTTATAAGTGCCGTTAATGCAAAATTTGCAGTTGTATTACGAAAGTATCTAGACTAAAGATCGACGCACCTGTGCTGTTTTAAGCGTTTTGTTTGTGTTCTTTGCTGAAAAATCACAGAAAAAAGGGGCTTTCGTGATAACATTAGATATTGATCACACACACCTTTTCATGAGCGGATCTAACGCCTTAATGAACTTAAAAGTGTGTAGTGAGTTTGCTCTTGTAAAGCGGCTAATCAGATGAGCTGTAGTTGAGATTTGCACTGTCTGAAAGCCGTTAGTGAGCTAGCAGCTCAGCCTTTGAGGCAAAGCTATAGAAGATCAAGACTGTCACAGATTAATCATCAAGAGCATGGGCTTTAAAAAATCTTAAGATTTTAGTCCAAGTCTTAATAGTTGAAGACCAGTCTTGTTCACTGCGCTCAAAGCATTCTGTCAGTTTTTTCAGCAAGTTGAGACTACCATCATGGCACAAAAGAAAACTTTAGCCCTTATTATCATGGACGGCTGGGGCGACAACAAAGACAAAGAATTCAACGCTGTTCTTAACGCCAATACCCCAGTTCTTGACGGTCTGTGCGCTAAGTATGCTAATACTGACATCGCTGCTTCAGGCATCGACGTAGGTTTACCTGATGGCCAGATGGGTAACTCAGAAGTTGGTCACACCAACATCGGCGCAGGTCGTATTGTTTACCAAGAGCTTACTCGTATCGGTAAGGCTATCGAAGATGGCGACTTCTTTGAGAATGCAGCACTGTGTGCAGCCGTAGATAAGGCTGTTGCTGCTAACAAGGCTGTTCATATCATGGGTCTGATGTCACCAGGTGGTGTTCACAGCCATGAAGATCACATCTTAGCCATGATCAAGCTTGCAGCTAAGCGTGGTGCTAAAGAGATTTACTTCCACCCATTCTTAGACGGCCGTGATGTACCACCGCGTTCTGCTCTTGAGTTCATTGGCAAGTTTGAAGACCTCTTCAAGGAGCTCGGTGTTGGCCGTTTTGCCTCTGTAGTTGGTCGTTACTTTGCTATGGATCGTGACAATCGTTGGGATCGTGTCGAGAAGGCCTACGATGTCATTACCTCTGGCATTTCCGAGTTACCATCCTACCCAAGCATCAAAGCTGCTATTGAGGCTGCTTACGAGCGTGGTGAGAACGATGAGTTCGTTCAGGCTTCTATCATCGGTGACAAGGTTACCTTAAATGACGGCGACTCCATGATCTTCATGAACTTCCGTGCTGATCGTGCTCGTCAGATTACCCGTTCATTTGTTAACGCTGACTTTGACGGCTTTGCTCGTAAGTCAACTCCAAAGCTTGCTGACTTTGTAATGCTGACTCAGTATGCAGCTGACATTAAGACTGCTTGCGCATACCCACCAGAGAAGTTGACCAACACCTTAGGTGAGTGGTTATCTTCACACAACAAGACTCAGTTACGTATCTCCGAGACCGAGAAGTACGCTCACGTAACCTTCTTCTTCAATGGTGGTGTTGAGACTGTATTCCCAGGTGAGGATCGCATCTTAGTTCAAAGCCCTAAGGTTGCCACCTACGACCTGCAGCCAGAGATGAGCTCTGAGGAACTTACTGATAAGTTATGTCAGGCTATCGAGTCAGGTAAGTATGACGTTGTAATCTGTAACTACCCTAACGGTGACATGGTTGGTCATACTGGCGTTTACGAAGCAGCTATTAAGGCTGTTGAGGCTGTTGATCACTGCATTGGCCGTGTTGTTGAGTCCCTTAAGAAGGTTGGTGGTGAGTGCTTAATCACTGCCGATCATGGTAACTGCGAGCGTATGAAGGACTTAACTACTGGTCAACCTTTCACTGCCCACACCAATCTGCCTGTTCCATTCATCTATGTTGGCCGTGAGGCAACTATGCGTGAGGGCGGACGCTTAAGCGATATCGCACCTACTATGCTCTACCTCATGGGTATGGAAATCCCAGCAGAGATGACCGGCAAGTCAATCATCACTTTAAAGTAAGATTCTAAAAAGCGATCTTACGTACTGTAAAAAGGCCCTTGCCTATCAATTAGGCAAGGGCCTTTTTGCATCTAAGATTACTATTTTCCTAAAAACTAACAGCAAGAGCACTTATGCCCATAATGTGCGCACACCTCTGGCACAGATATGATGCAAGTGCACATAATGCACACACCATGATGTATAGCAACCATAAAGACCTAGAAAACGGCTTTTCGTATGCTGTTTTGTCACAAAAATATAAATGATGATAACTGAATCACATGCACATGATTGTTTGACAAATTATATTTCAAATAACCATATAGAATGCTAAAGTAATTGTTATCCTAGATACATCATTGCTTGTTTTATAACAAGCACTCCTTAACCTAACTCTAATCACATGTGGGTAGCACACAAAATGACAGGTTGCACAGCACAAGAAATATCCATAAACCCACAGGTGGTTGACTCAACTAAGCACTCTTCAGCTCCTGATGGCTATAAGATTGGAGCTATACCTCTAATTGCTGGTTTCTTAAAACAATTCGAATTTGGGGATCTTATTTCTAGCACCATTGCTAATACCCTAAAACAGCATGGTGAGAATAACGCTAGCTTACTTTCATGCCTAATGTGCGATCTATTCATCAAGATAGATCAACCTGTCATCCACTACACAGGCTACGACAAGCAAAGAGCTTTTAACGCTATCATTGATGAAAGTCTGAACGAGGATAGCTGTTCATATAGTGCAATGGCAGAGGCCTTAGAAGAATTAGGTCACTGCAATTTAGAAGAACTCTTTGAGATCCTTGCCAACCGTGTCCTTGACGATATTGGCAATGCCTCTAATTATCTTTTCCCTCTTACTAGTGCTAAGTCAATTTTCAACATCACTTGCATTGGCAACGAGCCTGTAAAAACGATCAAAGACTACAATCCAAATATAGAACTCAATCCTATTGAGTTCATCGTCTTTGAAGCCATTTCAGGAATCCCAGTTTCATACAAGATAGCACAGCCAGACTCAGGCACTGGCAATTGGGAAGTTCAGCAATATCTAACTTCATATCTTGGTAGAGCCAAGATCTATAGCGACAGACCTATCTATCTGTACTCCACTATCATGGATTACGATCCTAAGATATGTTTAAAGCGCCGCAGTGCTGGCATCCATTTAATTACTCGCGCACCAAGTTCCAACAGACTGATCTGTAATCTTGATTTTGATCTTGAAAAGAGCACCAAGATTACTGACGATAGCTATATCTCCAAGAATGAAGATGCTATGGGCGTGTGGATGGATAATATTGCCCCTTTAACGTATATCGACAAGGATATGCGTAAAATCCTAATCCCACAAAAAGGATTTCAAATTTATAATCTTTCCATAGATCAAAAGAAGCAAGTCAGCCTTGAAAACAAGGCACAAAAGGAGCTCTTGGCTACAATCGAAAAACTAAATCAACCTTCATATACCGAGCTTGATGCTCTCACTCATCTTAAAAAGCTAGTTAAGAAGTTTAAGCTTATTGAGCTCACTGAGGCTGATTTAAATGCTGATAAGCACAGTGCCGTCCCTGAAACATCAGATAAGGCCCATGCTGTAACTGAGCCACAAGCCAAGGCAAAGGTAAACATGCTCGATAAAATTGAGTCTGACATTAAAGAGGCTATCAAGCATGCATCCCCAAGCGATCGTCAGTATTTCAAGCCACCACTTTCTGATCTGGTGCTCTTAGTTAATGGCGTAGGCTATTTTCCAAATGTAGGTCTGCAGCTTAATGACGATGCTATTGCCAAGCAGGCTAAATTAGAAAGCCGCTCAGCGATCATTACTACAGACACCAATCGTAACTGGAATATGTCTGAGCTGTATTCTGTCTATGAGTGCTGCAGCCATATTAGAGACTATATGACGACCTATAAGAACACTACAGTGTTTGTAAAAGGCGACTTCATAGCCTCACCAGAGCGCATTCGTGCGATCAACTTTCTACTCAACATTTGCATGCTCTGCTACATGTATTTCAATTACAAGATAGGTATTGCCAATCAAAAGGAAAAAGTTTTTGAGCTTCCTCCTCGTGCAAGAATTAGAAGGCTCTCTGAAAGACAAGGTCGCTTAGTGTGTGGCAATCTTATCGATTTTCTCGAGGATCAAAAGGACTTTGCTCTTAAAGACCTGCCAAATGGGAAAAAACAGCTCAAACCATGCGATGAGAGGATCGCAACTTACCTTAATGCCTTAGGCCCAACTTGGGGTGCTTACGCTAGCGCTGCTTTTTATCAATAATGGCACTAACTTTAGCTGACACATCAGCTAGAGTTAGTCTCTTTGCCTTAGCTGACACATCAGCTAAAGTTAGTCTCTTTGCCTTAGCTAACACATCAGCTAGAGTTAGTCTCTTTGCCTTGGTTTTACCTACATAGGCATTGACCTTACCTCTAGCTGCCGTTAGCTTCTCCATGCTTAAATGCCTTTGAGCAAGCGTCAAACCTCTACTGTTAATTACTCTCTTCTTAGCGCTGACTAACAGTTGGCAAGCATCTGAAAGAGCAGGGCGTCCGTACAAAACGCGATCTACTTTACAATCAACTCAACCTGTGAAAAATATTTTCATGCTCTAACTTGGCGAGTTTTCCAGTGTTTTTGCAAAATTGCAACATTGTTTTTTGCAGAATTTAGATAATTGTTTGCATTGTGTATGGCGTTATTTAAGCTTATATACTAGGATCCTAGACAACAACTTACAGCAAAATTTGCCCAAATTTCTTTCATAATTTCAGGCTTAAAAAGCTGTTGTAATCAAGTTTTGCGGCTACTTATTAGGTTTACAAGCCACTGCGAACGCTGCACAATTCACCTTACAGTCAGCTAGCAGTAATGACCTAGCATACGTAAACACTGCCAATATAGGAGCTAAATATGAGCACACAAGATAAGCGCTCTATTTCAACAAAGCGTGGCTTTGCTCCAATGCGTGACTTCGCTCTGTTAGAAAAAACTAAAGCTTTCACTTTAAATAGCAAAAGAGACGTAAGAGTTAATCTAAGAAACTCAAGCGGCAGAGCATTAAGCCCATCTAAATAAGCACTGATTGGCTTAAATAAGCACTTCTAGGTCTATTTTTTTTACCTAATAGCGCTCAATTATCTGTACCCTTAGCTTCTAAGTTTAGTGGCGCTAACAACTAAAGGGCCGTGAAAATAATTTTCAGAGCCCTACCAAGCCCCATTACTCGCCTCAAGGAGGCACTCATGTCTACTGCCTAGCTCATATAGACATGCAAAAGCCTTTATAAAAGGCAAAAAAGGCCATACATCATATGTATGGCCTTTTTTGATCATGATCGGTATTGAGCCTCTATAGAAGCGAGGCTAATGCATTGTCAAAGGCTGTGGTTTCTTAGCTTCCCGATACAGTAAGCTCTGGGATCCATACTGAGCCTGTCTGTATGCGGCGGCGCTCATCACGATCATTACCAATCATCGCAATAGAGGCGTACATCTCCTTAAGATTACCGGCAACAGTAATCTCATCAACAGCATGGACTCGCTCACCATTTTCAAAATAGTAGCCTGAAACACCACGGCTATAGTTACCGTTAACGATATTCACGCCCTGACCCATGAGCTGATGAACCACGATACCAGAGCCAGCCTTCTTAAGGATATCCTCTAAAGAGCCGCCATGCTCGTCATCAGGATTGAAGAAGATGTTATAGCAAGGATCATTGTGACCATTGCACTTCATGTTGAGCTTTCTGCCAGAGTAAGTATCGATAAAGAACTCTTTTAAGATACCGTTGCTGACCACATCTAATGGTCGTGTTGCTACACCCTCAGCATCGAATAAGGCAGATGCAATACCGCCCTTAATAAGCGGATCTTCTTTAACCGATAAGAACTCAGGGAATACCTGAGAGTTAAGACTATCTTTTAAGAACGAAGAGTTCTGATAGATGAGCATACCGCTAATAGCGTTGATAAATGGCAGCATCAGCTCGCTTGCGGCACCACGGCTAAAGATAATGTTGTATTTACCGGTCTTAACCTTAGATGCACCAAGCTTTCCTAAGGTTCTTTGCACAGCCTCATCAGCCACACGCTCATCAGCCCACTCTAAAGCTGGGTTGATGCCAATATAGCTGCCTCCAGAGCGCTGCATAACACCATTTTGCTCACCGACCAGGCTAATGTATTTTGAGTACTCTGACTCTACAGAGCTCTTACAAAAACCATGGCTAGTAGCTAAGGTGCGTACAGAGTACATGGTGGAATATGACGCACCATCAGACTCTTTAAGACCCTTATCCTTGTTTTTGTCCACCATGGCAACGGCTAGCTTGTCTAGATCCACTGCACGTTTAACTAAGGTGTCAGGATCCTCTTCAAGCTCATAGAGTAACTCAAGATCCTCGTCACCATGGTAAAGCTCTTTTGCATCGCACAGCCCTGCAAACTCATCGCGAGAGGTGTACTTACACAGATTTAATGCAGATTCGGCAGTATCTGTGATGCTCGCAATGGAGAAGTCGCTAGTATTAGCATGGCCGCAGTGCTTGTCCTTATATACAGTAATGGACATGCCCTGCATCTGATTGAACTCAAGATTCTCCACTTCACAGTGACGTGATGAAACATCAAGTCCTTTACCGCCTGAAATACGAACACGAACCTCATCAGCACCTTTTGACTTGGCAATTTCTACAGCCTTCATGGCCAGATCTTCAAACTGCTTTTTAAGTTCTGGTAACTGTGCAAAATATGACATGGCAGATCTCTATATGACTAGCGGCAAAGATACCGCATCACTACTGTTCTTAAGTTAACAACCGTCTAAAAAAAGCTCTAGACTACATCTCAAGCTGCAAGGCTAGTACTCTTACACCGCTATCACCGCGCGGTTGGGTGCTAAAGTTGTCGGTGCTAGAGTTTTGGGTGCTAGGCCTTAGGGGGCTAGCGCTGCCTGAGAGTGCACTAGCTTATGGGCTGTGCGCTTGCTTATAGGCAATGGGCTAGCTTATGAGCCGTTGCTTTTTGGGCGCAGCATGGTGTCAGGAATCTCGACACCGGCGTTGTTGACCTCAGTTTTAATGAACTTATATAAGGCACGTGCTTGTGGGCGATCAGGTAAAGTTGAAGACAACTCATCATGGGCACGCTTAACTAAAGTTCTAAGCTTGTTGCGATCAATTGATGGAATCAGCTCTACTAAGGAGTTAACACCCTTGATACCGCCATGAATTAAGTACTCACGCAGCATTTCAAGACGCATTGCCTTAGGATCTTCTTTAGCAGTGGTGCTTAAGTTGTTAATCTGATTCTCAAGATCTTCATGACCAAAAGAACGTAACAATTTAGCAGCAAACTGCAGCTGACGACGACGCTCATCTGAGATGCGGCGTAAAGAACGAGCCTTTACAAAAGCCTCTTTAACTTCTTCTTCCTCAAACTTCAAACGTGCAAAGGCAGTATCACCTAAATCGGCAATTTTATCAGCAAGCTTACGAATTGCCTGAGCTTCACGCTTGTGAGCAGAGCGACTGAGCTCATCTGGCTCAGTATCAAAACCCTCAAAATGCTCTTGAACAGCCATGATTCTCTCCGTGTCCCTTAAAGGGAAAAATCTATATTGCACCGCTGCATCTTAGTAAAAATTACAGCACTCAAGTTTGTCTTCTGAGTGTGGATAACTTTATCTGCTTTCTAAAAACAGCGGCAATTGCATCCAAATAACTATGTAGGTGCCTTTATAAATTTTTAGGCTGCTGTACAAATTAGTATGGATGCGGTTATGGATATGGTTTAGTTGTGAAATCTCTAGCCTAATAGACTACTAAGCTTGGCAGGAGGCACAGTTTGCATCGGATCCGCCAACAGTGATTTCACTAATCTTAACTGTAGGCTGACCAATACCAACACGCACTGACTGACCTGCCTTTCCACACCAGCCAATGCCACGATCAAACTCTAAATCATCTGCAACCATGGTGACCTTCTGCATGGTTTGATCACCAGTGCCGATTAAGGTAGCACCCTTAATTGGAGCTGTGATCTTGCCATTTTCAACTAAGTAGGCCTCAGAGGCTGAGAATACAAAGCGACCTGAGGTGGTGTCTACTTGTCCACCTGAGAAGTTAACTGCATAAATACCTTTATCTAAGGAGGCGATTAACTCTTCTTTCTTGTACTTTCCAGGCATCATATATGTATTGGTCATACGAGGGATAGTAAGACAAGAATAGTTTTGGCGACGACCGTTACCAGTAGGCTCAGCACCCATCAGCATGGCACTGCGACGATCGTGCATAAAGCCCTTTAAAATACCGTTTTCAATGAGCACATTATGCTTACTTACAGTACCCTCATCATCACATGATTGAGAGCCACGACGGTTAGGAATAGTACCATCATCAACAATGGTACATGCCTCTGATGCTACCTTCTGACCAACCTTATCCCAATATGCTGAGGTCTTATGGAAGTTACCATCACCCTCAAGGCCATGACCAACAGCCTCGTGAATTAACACCGCTGGCCAGCCTGCGCCTAATACCACCGGCATACTACCAGCAGGAGCTGGAATAGCCTCAAGGTTTACAGATGCCATACGTACAGCATCAAGGGCTACTTTCTCAAAAGCATCGTTCTTAGTGAGCTCGTCTAATAAGAAAGCACCACCCATAGCAGATGAGCCTTGCTCATGACGATCGCCATTCTTCATCACGACACTGACATTAAACTGCACAATTGGCTTAACATCCGCACATAAAGTGCCATCGGTGTTAGCCACTAACATCATGCGATGCACCTGTCCTAAGCTCACATCTACCTGATCAACACGGCTATCAGCAGAACGAGCAACCTCATTAGCTCTCATAAGTAACGCTGCTTTCTGCTCGCGACTCATAGATAACAGAGGATTTTCCTGTACATATAAAGGCTTGAGTTCATGTGGGGTGATATTGATGCCCCTTGGAGTCATATTATGTCCAGAGCTAATCGAACGAGCTGCTCTACAGGCATCTAATACTGCATTACGCTCAATCACGTCGGAATAAGCAAAACCAGTTTTCTCACCAATCAGGCCGCGTACACCCACACCGGATGAAATGCGGTATGCACCTTCTTTAATGATGCCCTCTTCAAGGAAGAATGACTCGACCACCTCATGCTCAAAGAAGATATCGCCAAAATCGAGTTTGCGCTCATTAAGGATACCCAGACATTGATAGAGAAAGTCCTCATCGATGCCAGCACCATTGAGAAGTTGCTCTTTAACGTACGCTAAATTATCCATATATGGTTTCTTCCTAACCTTACGCTTGTGAGAACATAATTGACCTTAAGACTTTAGATAAGCCTATTTACAGGCTTAAGCGCTTGTGAAGAGGCCAAAGACAGCTTTCACATGTCAATCAGCGTTGCCAAGCAACGATCACCTATCTTATTTAGTAGCTACTGTACGTGGCTTAAGACCAAAGCTTGCTAATACTTCACGCACCTGACAGACAGGCAGTCCAACAACTGAACTTACGGAGCCTTCCACTTTTTGAATAAACATTGCTCCAATGCCCTGTACTGCGTAGGCACCTGATTTGTCATCGCTCTCGCCTGAGGCTGTATAAATTTCCAGCAACTCTTCATCGAGGGTAGCGAATGTTACTTTTGATGACTCAAAGATTTGACGAATTACGTCGTCCTTAATAATACAAACGCCAGTCATAACCTCATGAGTTTTGCCCGACAAAAGGCGCAAGATGCGCTTGGCATCCTCGCGATCAACAGGCTTACCTAAGATTTGATCTTGGCAAACAACTGCAGTATCGGCAGCTAAAACAATCTGTCCTGGATTGCGTGATGCGACGATAATGGCTTTCTCTTTAGCAATACGCTCAACATAAGCCTTAGCTGACTCACCCTCTAGCACACGCTCATCTGCATCAGGCTTATCAATGACAAACTTAAGGCCCATATTCGCAAGGAAATCACGACGACGTGGTGAGCCTGAAGCTAAAATTAAATCAAAATCTGCAGACATTAGAAAACCTCGAGCTTCTCAAAAAAAGAGAGCATCAAACTTAATTAGAGTTCTTTTTCTTTTTTCGAACTAGCTTCACTAATCTTGAAGAGGCGCCATAAGAAAGCACCTACAAAGAGCATCACAGGCCAAGAGAGCATGGTAACTATAGAGCTCCAGCCAAAGAACTCGTTATAACCAGCTTGTCCGATTAAGTTACAAATCCAGTAAACGCCAACGCTACCAATCATGTTAACGATGCCAATAATCACCATTTGCTGCCAAAGCATAAATGATGGGAAGCGTTTGAATTGAGAGATCACCATGAACACTTCAAAGGCTACTTTTAGACCGTTAACGCCAAATGGAGCTCCAGAGAGGATGTCTAGAAGTAAACCACTAATCCAAGCCATACCAATATTGATACGCTTAGGATCGGTCATCGCAAAGAAAATCAGCATCACACCTAAAATGTCAGGGCGATATTGAGATGCAGCCGCTGGTAGGCGCACAATTTCTAAAATCAAAACGATGAATAGCAGAGGAAAAAAGAGCAAATAGGAGCTACGGTACTGTTCTTTCTTTGGGCTAGCCATGATTTACCTCGGCTTTAGAGTACATAGCTGAAACTATCGTTGCTTTAACATTAGCGTTGGCTGATATGTCTTTTTTATCCTTGCCGTCTTTCTTATCGCCATGAGTAACAGCGGTACGATCGCCGTCGGTTAAGCTTTCAATAAGCTTCTTAACATGCTCTTGACGTAAGATTACCTTACTGTCAGTTTGCTCTTTAGGCTTTACCTGAGCATCGGTGCCTTGATTGTTTGGCTCATACCAGAACATCAGTACGTAGCGAATCTTATCTGTATCCACTAAAGGCTTAGCCTTAACCACTGCAAAAGGCTGGTCTTCAGAAAAACCCACCGAGCTTACAATAGCGACTGGATAGCCCTCAGGGAATATGCCACCTAAACCTGATGTAACTAAAAGATCACCCTCTTTAATATCAGATGAACGCGGCATATTGTCGATCGATAATTCATCTGACATGCCTGTACCTGTAAGGATGGAACGTACCTGATTACGCACGTTCAGCACAGGAATAGCACTTGATGGGTCTGAAAATAACAAGACGCGAGAGCTTGCATAAGCTACGCTCACAACTTGGCCTACTAAGCCTTCGTCGGTAATAACAGGCATGCCCTCATAGACACCTGCAGAGGCACCACGGTTAACTACAATTCGCTGTAAGTATGGATCTGAGTCCACATCAATGACCTCAGCGAACATACGACGAGAACCAACATTAACAGGAGAGTTGAGCAGCTTACGCATAGCTGCGTTTTCCTGCTCTAAGGTTTCCATACGCATGATGTCCACGCGCTGCAGGTAGTTCTCAGTAGACAGGCGCTCGTTTTCATCGATAAGCTCAGAGCGTGATTTAAACTGAGAAGACACTACTTTAGAAATAGAGTTAGGAGACTCAGCAAAAACCAACACAGGGTAAAGCGCTGTTTCGATGTAATAGCGGAACTCACTTAACAGCTTGAGTCTTGCATCAGCAAAGATCAGTACTATCGATAAAATCAGTACTATCACAAAACGTAGCGTTAAGAATAAAGACGGTGTTTCGGGCCTATTCAAAGAAACAACCTCTCCAAGTTAAAGCTGTATACACAAGATAGTGCAAAAGCACCCACCTATCCGTGCTAGTCCACACTAAGAGTATGCTTTTAGCCATGCATGCAAAGCGCTTGTCTAGAACATTTGCCAAAACCAAGGCTCTAGAAAAATAGCCACTTTAAACACTAGCAAGCTCAAGTTTAAAGCACAGTCACAGAGGGTCTTATAAACGCAAAAAGCCCGTCCTACCAGGGCCGGGCTGAGTCAGGATAGCGGGTCTAAATATAGACCCCTAGCCTGAGATTTACGCGTATCACGGCGCAAACACAATTGATTAGTCGAAAATCTCGCTCTCGTGAGCATCGTACATCTCAAGTGCACGACCACCGCCACGAGCTACGCAGGTAAGAGGATCCTCTGCCACGATAACAGGGATACCAGTCTCTTCACGTAAGAGCTTATCGAGGTTGTGAAGCAGCGCACCACCGCCTGAGAGCATCATACCGCGCTCAGCGATATCAGCTGCAAGCTCAGGAGGAGACTTTTCAAGAGCAGCACGTACTGCAGATACGATACCCTTAATTGGGTCAGACAGAGCCTCAAGAATTTCGTTGGTGTTAAGAGTGAATGAACGTGGTACACCCTCAACTACAGAACGACCACGAACTTCCTTCTCGTGCATCTCCTCTTCTGCATAAGCAGAACCGATCTCAATTTTAACTGCTTCAGCAGTAGCCTCACCGATCTCATAACGCTTGGTATTACGTACGTAATCGATAATAGCCTGATCGAAACGGTCACCACCGATACGAACAGAGTTAGAGTAAACCACACCGTTTAAGGAAATGATCGCAACTTCGGTAGTACCACCACCGATATCAACAATCATAGAGCCAGATGCCTCAGATACAGGTAAGCCTGCACCGATTGCAGCAGCCATAGGCTCAGTAATTAAGAACACCTCAGAGGCACCCGCACCTTCAACAGACTCACGAATAGCGCGACGCTCAACCTGGGTTGCACCGCAAGGTACGCACACTAATACACGTGGGGAAGGCTTGAATGGGAAGAATGAAGAACCTGAAAGCACAGTACCGATGAAGTGCTGCAGCATCTTCTCGGTGTACTCGAAGTCAGCAATAACACCATCTTTCATAGGACGGATAACTTCGATATTGTCAGGATTCTTACCTAACATTACCTTAGCGGCCTTACCAACAGCATCCACACTCATCTTTGCACCGTTGGTCTTATCCAGACGAACAGAGACTACAGATGGCTCGTTAAGAACGATGCCTTTGTCCTTGACATAAACTAAAGTGTTGGCGGTTCCCAAGTCGATAGACAGGTCATTGGAGAACATGGCGCGAAGTTTTTTGAACATGTGCGTAAACCTTGGCCGGGTAATGTATAGAGCTTTTGTCGCTACGGTGCTAATTAATTTTTAACTTATATTCTAGACAAGTACTGCCCTGTAAATCTAAGACAAGCCTTTGTCTATACACTATGGCCTCAGAAAAGCTTTTACTCTTTATTGAAAGGCAAATGAGCATACGTAGTGCTACTAGCTCTGATAGCCATAGAAGCAATAAGACATGAGCCTAAGTCGAGCTTCACTCTAAGGGCTCTTTAGTGACTTAACAAGTCGTCACAAGCCTCTTTGAGCTGTCTTATGCTTAAAATTCTTTCACACACCAAAGAGTTAACTTAAGTGCAAATTTTGAGTGCCGCAGATATGGAATGTAATCTAAAAAGTCTTATGAGCTAAGCTACACTGACTCTCAATCAATCGTCACAAATATATAAGGCACGTTGATTACTAGACCGCCACAATCTGCAAAAGTTCGTAAATTTGAACAAAATCTTCAGCATTTACTCATATTTTGCGAGCAAAACGCCTTAATCTCAATCAAATTAACCTTTATTGCACGATTGTAAAGTATAGCACATCGCATTATTTGTGCAGTCGATAATTACCGTAGAACCGCGATTTTTTGCTAATTTGATCCATAAGTTCACGATGCTGATGACAAAGAACTATCACCATCAGATAAAACGTAAGTATTTTTGAGTAAATTAAGCCACATAAATGCACTTGACTCTGTCTTTGCATTAGAAGAAAAATTATCCATATCGCCCTTAATTGAAACTTCATATTGTTAAATGCATCAAGCTAACAAATATGAGCAACTGCTCATTCTAATGCCCTTTACATAACTTAGCTTTTAAACGCAACAGGTCGTAACTTAATGCAATTAACAAAAGAAAAGGCCATACCCATGAAAATAGGTATAGCCTCTTGATTACAAAGTATCTGAGACTAGCTAGGCCTTTTTAAGCAGTATGACTCTAGTTGCAGGCTAACTTAGCTAATCCATCGTTTTTTAGAACGGTACTTCGTCGTCAGTATCATTATCAACTGGTGGTACTGGAGCTGCTGGGGAAGGAGAAGACATTGGAGCAGATGGGGCTGCTGGAGCATCGCCATATGGAGATGCAGATGGAGCTGCGCTTGAACCATATGGTGAGTTATAGCTGCTATCAGCACCTGGAGCGACTGCTTGAGCATTCATGCCCTGGCCAATAGATTGGTATGAAGGAGCTTGAGGTGCTGCCATCTGAGGAGCTGCACCCTGGGCATTGTTACCCCACTCGCCATAACCACCATTAGAGCCACCTGGGAAGCTATTGCCGTTATTGCCAGTATCATTTGGGAAACCGCCGCGACCACCTTGTGGGAAAGAGCCAAAGTTATTGTTCTGTCCACCACGATTGCCACCTTGGTAATCACCACCATTATTGTAGCCACCGCCTTGGTAACCATTGTTGTAATTACCACGACCACCACCTTGATAATCGCCACCGTTATTGTAGCCACCGCTTTGGTAACCGCCGCGATTGCCACCTTGGTAATCACCAGAGTTACCGCCACGGGAATCACCGAAGATAACCTCAGAGGCAATGATTTCAGTAGACTTTCTCTTGATACCAGAGTTATCAGTGTAGGACTGAGTTCTTAAACGACCCTCAACATAGAGCTTAGAACCCTTGTGTACGTAGTTACCGATTACGTCGGCAAGACGACCCCAGGCTACTACACGGTGCCACTCAGGAACTTCTTCCCACTGTCCGGTCTGCTGGTTGCGGGTGCTTTCGTTGGTTACTAAGGTCACATTAGCAACCTTATTGTCGCCACCAACAGTACGGATAACAGGCTCATCAGCGATGTAGCCTAATAAAGTAACGCGATTAACTGTCCTTGCCATTTTTATTTCTCTAATCAGTACGCTAAAGAGATGTTAACAAGCACTACGCTTGCTCATCGCTCTATTGTAAAAAATCCTATTTCTCCCACTTTTCATGCTGCACACAAACATCTTATGTCTGTGTTAGCGCTGTATAAAAACATGGGAATCATGGGTCTACAAGATTAAGCTTGATAGCCCCTCTAAAGTGGCTTAGCCGTGTAAGCCACGCGATAAACTGTTGTTGGCACCTACCCCAACACTTAAGAGCAATTTAGTTGGATATATGCCTTGTAAAACTGTCCTATTGCCCTTTAGAACGGCAGATCATCATCTGACTCGTCTTGTGGTGCTTGAGGTGATCCTTGAACAGGTGCACTACCACTTGATGCAAGCTCATGGCTTGGCTCATTAGATTTTGCATACGGTGCATCAAATGTATCTTGAGTCTGTTGCTTAGAAAACGCTGGCTCTGCTTGAGAATTAAAAGCCTCGTTAAAACCTACAGGCTTGAGATTATTACCATAGCTTTGCTCAGCTTGTGCAAATGTAGAATTGGTGCCATTGTCACCTGAAAAGTAATTGGCATCTGGTGATGGATAAGCTGAGAAGTTTTCTGTTGGTACGTTACCCTCTTGATCACGGCCTTTGCGTGAATCACTTAAGATAACCTCGGAGGCTACAATTTCGGTAGTCTTTCTTTTAACTCCAGCACTGTCGGTATAAGAACGAGTTCTCAGACGACCCTCGACATAGAGCTTGGAGCCTTTGTGAACGTATTTAGCCATTAAATCCGCAAGATGTCCCCAAGCAACTACTCTGTGCCATTCAGGAACATCGTCCCATTGACCTGTCTGGGCATTGCGAGTACTTTCGTGAGTGACTAAAGTTACATTGGCAACCTTAGAGTTATAACTAAACTCACGTACCACAGGCTCATCAGCAATGATGCCCAATAAGGTAACGCTATTTACCGTTCTTGCCATACTTTTCTCTACATACTTACGCTCACAGCCTCTAAGACGCACTCACAAGTACATGCATAAATTACATCTACAGAAAAGGCGCTCTAGCTTATCTTGCGTTTAAACCAATCTTCATCCCATGTCCCTGCCTCAATATTTAGCAGCCTTTTGCTGGGATCATTTGTTAATTACTGCACTTAGCGCCACAAACGGGGAGTGATACTTGCAAAAGCCGTTGCTTCTAAGCAAAGCCAACCAAGTCTTTAAAAAAGAACAAAGTAAGACTTTCACTTGAGAAGTAATTAACGCTCATCATATTAACCGAAAAGCACACAGAAATACTTTCTTGTGCATAAAGAAAATTTAGCCGCGTTCTAATCGCCTTTCTATCACCCCATCCCTCTTATCTTTAGGTCTTATTAGCTCATCGTAATGCACGATCACATCGCTAAATTAAGACATTCAAACAATCAGTAATCAGTGAGTTTTTTCCTCTTAATCAACGCTTTACGATCTTTTAGCGCGATGTTGAGATATATTGATGCACTGTCCTTGCTGCACCATTAACTACAACAGCGCCCGCTCAAAAATATAGCGCTCCTAGTACGGTAGCAGTAGACTTACTTGCAGACGAACGATATAAGTTTCCATGGATAAGATAGTCATTCGCGGTGCTCGCACACATAATCTCAAGAACATCAACTTGACCCTTCCACGCGATAAGATGTGCGTGATTACAGGTCTTTCAGGATCAGGCAAGTCTTCTTTAGCCTTTGATACTTTGTATGCCGAAGGCCAAAGACGCTATGTTGAGTCATTGTCGGCCTATGCCCGTCAGTTCCTGCAGCTTATGGATAAGCCTGATGTGGATAGTATTGAAGGCCTCTCTCCTGCGATCTCCATTGAGCAAAAATCCACCTCACGTAATCCGCGCTCAACTGTAGGCACTGTCACTGAAATCCATGACTATCTGCGTCTTCTATTTGCTCGTATTGGTATCGCAGTATGTCCAGAGCACGGTATTGAACTCAAAGCGCAAACTGTCTCACAAATGGTTGATCAAACCCTCGCTTATGCAGAGGGTACTAAACTTATGATCCTTGCTCCTGTAGTTAGAGGACGTAAGGGTGAGTATAAGCAGCTTTTTGCTGAGCTTGCCTCTCAAGGCTTTATCCGTGCTCGTGTGGACGGTGAGATTTGCGATTTAAGCGATCCACCCGATCTACAACTTCACATCAAACACCACATTGAGGTGGTGGTTGACCGTTTCAAAGTTAAGGCAGATATCAAGCAACGTCTGGCAGAGTCTTTTGAAACCGCTCTTAAAACTGCCGATGGCCTTGCCATGTTAGTGCCTATGGATGAGCACACTAAGGATGAAGAGATCATCTTATCATCGTCATACTCTTGTCCTGAGTGCGGCTATTCCATCCCTGAGCTTGAGCCACGTAACTTCTCGTTTAACAGCCCCCATGGCGCATGCCCTAAATGTGATGGCTTGGGCAAGCAAATGGTCTTTTCAGAAGAACGTGTCGTGCCTGATCCTAATAAGTCTATTGAAGAGGGTGCGATTGCTCTGTGGGATAAACGCTCATGGAGCTTTTATCGTCTGTTAGTCCCTGCTTGCGATGAAGCAGGCATCGACATCTATAAGCCGTTTAAAGATCTCACACGCAAAGAACAAGAGATTGTGCTTTACGGCAATGCTGATACCAAAAAGGACTCTGATCGCAGCTTTATGGGTGTGATTGGATACTTTGAGCGCCAGGCTAAAGAAAGCGACTCTGAGTCTTATCAGGCACAGTTACAAAACCTCATGAGCACCAAAGTATGCCCTGAGTGTCATGGTGCGCGTTTAAAACATGAATACTGCCATGTCTTTGTTGGAGGCAAATCTCTCCCACAAATCAACGACATGTCCATTAGCGACTCTTATGAGTTTTTCTCGAGCTTAAGTTTAGGAGAGCAAGACTCCACAATCGCTGAGCGTATCTTAAAAGAAGTACGCGAACGCCTCATGTTCTTAAAGAACGTAGGCCTTGGTTATTTAAATCTATCTCGATCAGCCGATACCCTCTCAGGTGGAGAGGCTCAACGTATCCGTTTAGCTAGCCAAATCGGTGCCGGTTTAGTAGGCGTGATGTATGTTCTCGATGAGCCAAGTATTGGTTTACATCAAAGAGATAATCAACGCCTCTTAGATGCCTTAGCAAGACTCCGTGATCTTGGTAATAGCGTGATTGTGGTTGAGCATGATGAAGATGCGATACGACAAGCTGACTACATTGTAGATATTGGACCAGGTGCAGGTGTTCACGGCGGTAACATCGTGACCATGGGCTCACCTGAAGAGATCATGAAATGTGAGCAGTCCTTAACTGCAGATTACCTCACGGGTCGTAAGCAAATTGCCCTGCCTACAGTGCGTCATAGCGGTCATGGCTTTTTACGCTTGTCTGGCTGCAAGGGCAACAATCTTAAGAATGTCACAGCCTCTTTCCCAGCTGGCTGCTTTATCGCAGTAACCGGTGTCTCAGGATCAGGCAAGTCCACCTTAGTAAATGACACTTTAGTTCCAGTCGTTTCATCACACATGAAAGGTGGCGAGACCATCCGTGTCGATCAGGCCTTTGACTGCCAGAAAGTTGAGGGTGTTGAGCTCTTTGATAAGCTCATTTGTATTGACCAAAGTCCAATTGGCAGAACCCCACGCTCTAACCCTGCTACTTATATCGACCTCTTTACCGGTATTCGTGAGCTTTTTGCTATGACCCCAGAGTCACGTGCCCGTGGTTATACCCCAGGCCGTTTCTCCTTTAACGTAAAAGGTGGTCGTTGCGAGGCTTGCCAAGGTGATGGCACCATTAGAGTTGAGATGCACTTCTTACCTGATGTGTATGTGCAATGTGAACAATGTAAAGGTAAGCGCTATAACCGTGAAACTTTAGATATTCACTACAAAGGCAAGAACATATCAGAGGTCTTAGATATGACAGTAGAAGAGGCTCTGACCTTCTTCGAGGCTGTACCTAAGATCCGTCGTAAACTCCAAGCGCTTATGGATGTGGGTCTGTCATACATTACCTTAGGTCAATCAGCACTTACCTTCTCTGGTGGTGAAGCACAGCGTATTAAGCTTGCCAAAGAGTTATCAAAGGTATCTACAAAGAACACCCTGTATGTTTTAGATGAGCCTACCACTGGTTTACATTTCCATGATGTAAAACAGCTCTTAGATATGCTCATGCGCCTGAGAGATGATGGCAATACTGTTGTAGTCATTGAGCATAACTTAGATGTGATTAAGTGTGCTGACTACATCATCGATCTTGGTCCAGAAGGTGGCAGTGGCGGCGGCCAAATCATTGCTACTGGCACCCCTGAGCAAATTGCACTTAACGATGCCTCCTTTACCGGCCAATTCTTAAAGCCAATCTTGCTTAAGGCAGGCTCTATCGACGCAAAAGGCAACATCCTTACTCAAGGCACCACAACAGATGAGTCCAATACCAAAGTAGATAGTACCGATAGCACCTCTACTACTAAAAAGACTTGTGCTAAGCCAAAAGCCAAGCCAAAGGCTAAGGCCAAGTCCACTAAAAAAGCAGAGGCCGAAGCTAATGAGGAAGATGATGTAATGATGTCTCCTGAGGAGCTACACAAATCAGCAGCAGACGCGCTCTTTGGCTCTACTGTGGAGGAGGATAAGCCTAGCAAGCCTAAAACCCGTCGCAAGAGCAAGAGCTCCCAAGACGCCTAAGCTTGCCTAAACTATATAGCCCATCAGCATTAATAGAAGTCATTGCATTACAGATGCATATGGCTAGTTTGACAGAGCATCTGATTCGATATATGTCTAAGATCGCGACTGTGGGCTATAATTGTTCAATTGCTAATGTGCAAAGCGCTATAAGCTTGCACATATAACTGTTCATTATCAGCACGCCTTAAGCTCGTTTGGCGGCAGGCATTTAGAAGGATACTTATAATGGAACTTACCGAACAAATGTATAACGCCGTCCTCGAGTTGGACGATGATTACCGTCAGTTCTTCTGTCTTAAGAACTGCCAAGAGCAAAACGTGGTCTACATCCTCAAAGAGAAGGGTGATGAGGGCATGCCTTTAATGTTTGAGGACGAGCCTGTTGAGGGTGATGATGAGTTCACCTACCATACTTTCCTCCCAATCTGGTGCCACCCTCGTTTTGTTGAGCATTTCTTAGATAATGCCGACGATAACACTCGTGAGAACTACGAGATGGTAGAGCTTAAGGTAGATCTGTTCAAAGACAAATGGGGTCCATCCTTAAAGAGCAACTCCATTGCTCTTGCTCTGCTGCCTTTACAGCAGGATAAGAACTTCAACATCTGCCCAGCTGACATTTTCTCCAATGAAAATGCAGCCGATGCAGCCGCTAAACTTGCCATGGCTATCGACAAGGTAACTGCTGCTGATATGGGTTAATAGCCGTATGTGAGCAACGTGGTGCTTAAGTTTTAGAAAAAGAAAAGGAGAACGAATGTTCTCCTTTTCTTTTTTTTTTCTAGATCATAAAGCTTGTAGCTACTGCTTATCGAAATACTTAACTTTTTGTCTTTCGCGATACCACAGCTGCCAGGAATTAACCACGTTCTGCCACAAGATATAACAGCCAGGAGCAATAGATGAAGCAGGGCTTAAGTAGGCAATGGCGATCCAAATACCAAAGACCATGTTCTTTTGACCTAAACCCTGACCAGCACTAATACGCTGCCCCTCTAAGTGACCAATCAGCTTGCCCAAAGCAAATTGTAAAGCAGTAGCAACTAAGCCGACCACTGCGAGCATGGTTAAAGTCATGCCATCTTCAGGAGAGTTCATTAAGTTAGAACATGCAGTAGCTGAAATCGTACTTAAAGTAAAAGCCCATAAGTAGAAGTTAAACTCCTTGAGCTTAGTGGCGATAAAACGATTTACTGGCTTTACACAATAACGCAGGAACTGAGCAAGCACTAATGGCATCACGATGAGCGGAAAAGTGCGCATCATGATCTTAGAAAATTCCTCAATAAAACCGCCTTGGGCTGCTGGAGAGATGAGCGGGAAGATAAGCGGAATGCCGATCGCCGCTCCTAAATTGCTAAGCAGGGTATAAGTAGTTAAGGAGCTCTCATCACCACCAAGCTTGCCAGTAATTACAGCTGCAGCAGCGGCTGTTGGGGTAATCACGCACACCAAGAAACCCTCAAGCTCAAGCTTAATTGAGGTGCTTGGATTAGAGGCTATGTAAAAGGCAGTTAGAGCAGGAATACCAATTTGGATAATGACCAAAATAATGTGCCAGCGACGAGGCTTCATCTTGGATATTTCAACCTTGCTAAAGGCAAGGAACAATAGCATAAAGATAAGGCCAGGCACGATTGAGTCAAAGAAGTTTTTGAGCGGGTATTTGATCGGTGCTAAGAACTCTACATAGTGAAAGAGAAAATAAGTGCTTACACCTGTAGAGATAGCCACAGCCAAAATGTTTAGACGGATGTAATACATAAGACGCTGCAGTCGCACGTAACTGCCACGCTCGTTTAATTGAGCCTCGATCTTTTGCACTACACTTGGATCTGCATGCCCTTGAGTCTTACCCTTTGGGCTATCTTGTCCTGTCATATGATTAAATCCTTATGTCGCAGCATCCTAAGCTAAACCATAGTAAAGCTACTCTTTAGTAAGCTATCTGCTCGTAAGTTCCTATATTTGCGTGCCAATAATAGAACAATATCGATGTTTATGCGATTGAAATGACAAACATTGCCAATAATCAACTACCACTGCACCACACAATAGCTATGTTGCATCAAAGATGGCTCTTTCTTGCATAGCACTTAGCAGGCCCAATGAGTACAGCATTTAACGCGGCAGCGATGCCGTCTCTAGGTATTGCCGCTATGCTGCGTCAATGAGTACAGCATCTAGCGTGGTAGGGATGCTTTGTAGCATGAGTTGGCATCTAAAAGATGGGCGCGGGCGCTGATTAAATGAAAAAGCCCTGACGGTTTAGGTCAGGGCCTTTGATAAAAGATAGGCAATGCCTCTTATATCAGTATTTAATCGTCAGCCATCTCAAAGAGTGGTTCAAGATGGAATGTCTTGACTAAAGCACGCACTGTGCTTGATGGATGACGTAAGGTGAGCTTGTGGTTGTCTTTACTTTTAGCCCACTGAACTAAAAAGGCAATGCCAGATGAGTCGATCGCCTGATTATCCTTAAGTTCAGCTTCACTAAGAACAAAGATCTCATCACGTCTTTGCCAGAGCTTGGCTACCTCAACATGGGTCAGTCTAGTTAAATCAGGATTCATAGATCTCACCTTAACGCAAGATTACTTGATAGCTTCAGTGCTGCCAGAGGCATTGTGCTTGTTAATGAGGTCAGCAACACCCTTCACACCGCGCTCACGGATCAGTGGGTTTAACTCGCTCTCCTTTGCTGAAAGCATGGAAATACCCTCAGATACTAAGTCGTAAGCACGCCACTCAGAAGTCTTGGAGTTCTTACGGAGCTTGAAGATGAGCTCAAGATCTTTCTTGCCAGCTTCACGAATTAAGAACTTAACATTTACCTGAGTAGCATCAGCAGATACCTTCTTGTACTCTGGTGCAACTAAATCCTGGTTCTTGTATAAAGCTAAAGCATCTGCAAATGAAGAAACGATGTACTCAGCAAAAGCATTGCTAAATGCATCACGATCCGCAGCAGATGCCTTCTTTGCGTAGGTGCCCATTACTTTGTAAGCAGCGTAACGAGTATCTACGTAAGGAAGCAGATCGTTACGTACTAAGTCCTTTCTAAAAGCAGCATCGCTAACTTTATCCTTGTTCTGCTGCAGCTTGTTGAAAGCCTGATCTGCAACCTCAGTCATCATCTTGAAAGGATCTTTCATATCAACTTGTGCAGCTGAGGCAAAGGATACTGTGAATAATGATGCGCACATCATTACACAGGCTAATAACATTTTTCTCATTTGATCACCCTTACTTTAGTTTGACCGCAATATGCTTACTGCGGCCGCTTTCATTGATCTTGTGGGCTTTTTAAAGCCTCAGCAACATCAATGTATCGTTATGCATAAAAGAGCCTGAAAGCTGGGCTCTTTCTTGATTCTTACAGCACAGCTAGTAAGAGGCACTTGGCAATTAAAACGCACATGCGTAGCTTTGTGAAATGTGCTTACTTAGCTTGCTGATTGCTTAGACAGTTGCTTGCTAACTTGCTGATTGCTTAGACGGTTGCCTGCTAGCTTGCTGATTGCTTAGACGGCTGCTTGCTAGCCAGCTTGCTTGCTTTCTAGCTTGCTACTGGGCTAACTGCTGAGTAGTCTGCAGTTGCACCATCTTCTGAGCCTCTTCTTTACCAAGATCAATCTCTGAGACATCAACGTCGTGAGTTTCGATGTCATCAGCCTTGCTCTTTGAAGCTTGCTTGTCTTTCTCAGCTGAGTCAGCAACAGAACTGTTGTACAGGAACTTAGAGATAAGATCTTCTAAGATAACGGCTGAACCGGTATCCATGATCTCATCGCCGTTCTTAAGATAAGTTGAACCTAAGTCCTCATCATAAAAGCCTGGAGTCAGTGCAATGTACTGCTCACCAATAATGCCTGAGGTTAAGATGGATACCTTAGAGTCTGAAGAGAGCTTGTCGTAGCGAGACTCAATGGACATTTCAACCACTGGTAGCAGGTCTTCTTGATCTAAGTAGATCTTATCGACACGGCCAATTACTACACCACCAATACGTACAGGGGCGCGTAACTTTAAAGAGCCGATATTGTCAAAACGGGCTGATACAGTGTAGGTATTAGAAGAACTATCTAATACTAAGCCTGCAACCTTTAAGGACATGATTACGGCAGCAACGATGCCGACCACCATAAACAATCCGACGCCAAACTCAATTTTGCTAAACTTCATAAAAATTCACCGCAGCTTGTGGTGCCTATATAAGAGGGAGAAACCATATCTCTAAACTCTTGTAGCTACTGCGGGCCTCAGCGTAAAAATCCGTTAAAACATCAGTGCTGTCAGCACAAAATCTAAGCCTAAGATAGCGAGGGATGACTGAACTACAGTAGCAGTAGTAGCTGCAGAAATACCCTCTGAGGTAGGCTTAGAGTCATAACCGTTAAATAAAGCAATCCATACGCAGGCAATAGAGAAAATCACTGCCTTGATGAACATGCAGCCAATGTCGTCGACAAAATCAACTGAAGCCTGCATGCCTGACCAGTAAATGCCGTCATCTAAACCTAGCCAATCAACACCTACCAACTTACCGCCGTAGATGCCTACTAAGCAGAAGAGGACAGAGAGTAAAGGCATAGAGATCACACCTGCCCAAAAGCGAGGTGAGATGATGCGTCTTAACGGATCTACAGCCATCATCTCCATAGATGAAAGCTGCTCAGATGCTTTAAGCTGACCAATTTCTGCTGTCAGTGCAGAGCCTGCACGTCCAGCAAAAAGCAGTGCAGTAACCACAGGGCCAAGCTCACGAATGATAGCCAGAGCTACTAATGGGCCTAAAGAACCTGTAGCCATAAAGTCTTTAAGGATGTTAAAACCCTGAAGACCAAGCACCATGCCGATGAACAGACCTGAGACCAAAATGATGATGACAGACTGAACACCAACAAAATAGATTTGCTTAATGAGAAGCGGAAAATGCTTACCAAAGTCTGGTCTACCCACGAGCGCATGGTAGAGCATCAAAGTCGAACGGCCAAGTGAAGTAATCTTACCAGTGGTATAACGTCCGATCCTGCCAATAAAATCAAACATTACAGATCCTCCAGATAGTCACGCTCTGCCTTGAGGCGGAATGCATAAGGACCGTCGTAATCGCCATTAATAAACTGCACGACCTTTGGATCTGAACTATTGCGCACTTCATCTGGAGTACCAGAACCAATCACATGACCATCAGCCACGATGTAGACCTGATGGGCAATAGAGAGAACCTCAGCAACATCGTGGGTAACGATGACAGAGGTAACGCCTAAATACTCATTAATGTCGGCAATGAGTTTTACTAAGACCGCCATAGTAATAGGATCCTGACCTACGAAAGGCTCATCGTACATGATGAGTTCAGGATCAAGTGCAATGGAGCGAGCTAGTGCAGCACGACGTGCCATGCCACCAGAGAGTTCATTTGGTGAGAAGTAAGCTGCACCTCTTAGACCTACAGCCTCAAGCTTCATCATCACGAGATCATGAATTAAGACCTCAGGAAGCTTGGTATGCTCACGCAGAGGGAAAGCAACATTCTCAAAGACGTTTAAATCGGTAAACAAAGCACCACTTTGAAAGAGCATGCTCATGCGTTTGCGCAGATCATAAAGCTCTTTACGTGGTAACTTATGGATATTGATACCGTCAAACAAGATCTGGCCTTCATCTGGAGTTAACTGTGCGCCAATTAATCTTAAGAGCGTAGTTTTACCAGTGCCTGATGGGCCTAAAATTGCTGTGATCTTGCCTCGAGGAATATCCAGGGTCATGCCCTTATAAATTTGTCTGCCAGCATAAGAGAACGATACATTCTCCACCTTAACAAGACTATCTGAAGGAGCCTTGCAAGTAGAGGCAGCATCTTGACCACAATTACTGGTCGTCTTAGGCAGATCCGAGTTTTGTATACTCATCATGGACACCCTTAACAGGTAAAATGTGCGCTGATTCTAACACAGCATGATGCGCTTATCTGAATAAAGGCAAGTAGATAGAAACAACGAACAACACCTAAATTTGTTAGCTAAATTCGTTAATCTTTAAGCGTCTTTTCATCTATAGAACAAGGCAACCTTGTTTGATGGGCGCTTAAGGTTATGGCTGTAAATTAGCTAACATGTGCAATCTCACGCTCTTTGTTTAAGAGCATGCGATGGCTTTAATAAGCTTGGTTTAAACTGCCTGTATTTTGTTAAGACAAAACCACAATCAACTGCTGTACATTGACGTTTAATAAAACGGACGAACAGACTTATGTAGCTTGCCATACAGGGAGCGCATATTGTGCTACTAATTATACTTATGCTAAAGGCAAAGCTTAGATTAATGTCTGTATGCATCAAATGCAGCTATAATGTTATGCTCATTGCAAAGCTCACCGTTAACATGAGCTTAACAAATAAAACCCTGATAGAACTTAGCAAAGTCGTTATATTATGTAACTTTTGCTGTGCAAAGGCTAAACCATAGAATATAACCTGAACAAGACTATCAATAAGATGCACTGTGCACCTAAAATGCACAAACTTTTTGCTAATCTGTTCGTTATGAAGCGATAACTATAGGCTATGGATCATCACCATATATATGCCTAGGAGACAATGATGTTACACGAGACATGTATTCAAGCAGGCAAGCGCGTTTTACAAGAAGAAGCTGCAGCAATCCTTGAGTTAGTCCCTTCTATAAATGAAGACTTTGCTCGTGCATGTGACATCTTATTAAAATGCAAAGGTAAGGTAGTCTTAACTGGCGTAGGCAAATCAGGTCATATTGCCACCAAGATCGCCTCCACCATGGCATCAACAGGCACGCAAGCTTTCTTTGTACAAGCCGGCGAGGCAGCACACGGCGACTTAGGCATGATCGGAGATCAGGATGTAGTGATTGCTATCTCCAACTCCGGCGAAGGTACCGAGCTTAAGATCATGATCCCGCTGCTGCGCCGCCGCAAAATCCCTCTGATCTCCATTTCTGGCAATTTAGAGTCTTCTTTAGCTAAGGCCTCTGATGTAGCTCTTAGCGCCCATGTAAGCAAAGAAGCTTGTCCGCTTAATCTAGCCCCAACCTCAAGTTCTACAGCAGAGCTTGCCATTGGTGATGCTCTAGCCATTGCCCTTTTAGAGGCTCGCGGCTTTACCGAGCGTGATTTTGCTATGTCTCACCCTGGCGGTGCTTTAGGCAGAAAGCTCCTCGTTCGTTGCCAAGACATCATGCATACAGGCAATGAAATCCCTTTATGCTCAGATAAGGTCACTATCAAAGATGCTCTTTTAGAGATGACTGCTAAAAACCTCGGCATTGTTGCTGTAGCTGATGCAGACAATCACTTTGTAGGCGTGTACACCGATGGCGATCTGCGCCGCACCTTAGAAAAAGAGTTTTCTGTAAAAGACGATTTAAGCAAGGTCATGACCCACGGCGGTATTAGTGTTAAGGCTGAATGTCTTGCTGCAGATGCTTTAGGCATCATGCAAGATAAGAAGATCAGCGCCATGATTGTTACAGATCAAGACAATAAGATCATCGGTGCTTTTAATATGCACGATATGCTTCGCGCCGGAATCATATAAGCAAGAATAGTTCTAAGGGGACAGTATGAGTTTAACTGAGAGTGTATTCCATACCTTCTATCAGGACTTAAGCGCTGAGGTTGCTCAAAAGCTCAGTAAGATCAAGCTCGTGGTATTTGATGTAGATGGCACCATTACTGATGGTGGTATTTACTTAGATAGACAGGAGAACGAGCTTAAGAAATTCAATGGTAAGGATGGCATGGGCATAGCCTTATTGCACTATGCCGGTATCCATACAGCTCTTATCACAGGACGTGACTCTCCTCTTACTCAGCGTCGCGCCAAAGAGATCAAAATAGAGCACGTTATACAGGGTATTGCCGATAAAAAGGTAGCCTTAGAAGAACTCTTAGAGAAGCTTAATCTTTCTAAGGATGAAGTAGCGGTCATGGGTGATGATGTCAACGATATCCCGCTCTTTGAGAACGCTGCTGTTTCTGCCTGTCCTAACGATGGTTATCACTACATGAAGAAGATCGCTACCATTGTCCTTACATTAGATGGTGGCCGTGGTGCCGCACGTGAGTTTTGCGATCTCATTATGATGGTTCAAGGCAAGATTACCGCTGATGGCCGTCCTTTAGTAGCCAAGGAAGGAATTAGCTTCAAGCCGGGTGCGCAATAAAGACCCAAACCTCAATAACTCCAAAAACTTCAATAACTCCACTACCAACAACTCTCAAAAAAACCACTCATCTATCCTAAACATGAGGCAACCTCATGTTTAGGTTGAATCACGTCTTGAGTGTATTCACACAACTGTTTTGCTATCTAAGCAAAGAGTGCAGCCTTAAATTTTCCTTGTGTGTCTAAAGGCATGCAGTGCCCTTCCTAATTTTCCATGTCTAAACTATTTAACTTTACAAACCTGTCTAGATTTGATGGGTCAAAATAGTGCAGTAATTATGCTCACACACTAAATCATAGGCTAATTAACAATCACATTGCTTACTTTTGTAAGACGAGTTGTACTGATATTTGCGCATGAGCACAAGTTTGATCAAATTTGCGGCCTGCACGGCAAATTTTGGGCCAATTTTTATAATAAATAGGCTAGAATGTTTGACTGTTTTCAAGGCTGCCTCAATTAAACATAGCGCTGTTTTTATCTTGGCTAGCTGTTGTGATTTAGCCTATATAGGCTAATCGTTGCTAGTTAAGAATAATGATATAGGCTAGCCTTGAGTGGTATTAGCTATCAAAGATTTTGGCATTTAATGGGAAGTAATTCTTAATGGGCGTTACTTTAAGATCGATCATCATTGCTGCAATGCTGACTGTTTTAGCAGCTCTGTTGTATCACTTCTCTGGCTTGAAAGGCAGACTGAGCAACGAAGAGATCTCCAATCTCTACCCAACCTTTGTTTCTAAAGGCTTAAAAGCTGAGCTCTACGATCAAGACGGACATATAACCCATTCCATGACAACAGATGAGCTTAAATACCATGAAAACAAAAAGCTCTTAGAAGTCACTGGTATTGATGGTGTTTTCTACGATAAAAACGACGATGGCTCAGCCAAAAGTGGCTGGAGGATCAAGGCTAAAGAGGGCGTGATGGTGCATGACAACTATGCCGATTTACGAGGCAATGTCACCGTTAGTCCTTTAGATGTAGACACCTCAGAGATCAAACAAGTTAGTACTAAGAGCGTGCACTTTGACATTAAAAATAAGATTATCAGCTCTAAACAGCAGCTGAGTATCGAAGGCACTAAGTTTACTAACACAGGATCAAATTACGTTATCGATCTGAACAAGAAAACCATAGTAATCAAGGACAAGCCTCATGTGGTCTACAATCCGTAAGATACTGATTACATCTGCAGCTCTTGTAGCTTTCAATAACGCATATGCGTTATCTACAGATAGTAAGCAGTCAATCAACGTTCAATCAGTTGAGCAAAGCGCTGATCTTCAGGCAAACAAGATCGTGTTCTCTGGTGATGTAGAAGCAACTCAAGGCTCTATTAAGCTCACCGCTGATAAAGTAGAGATCATCAGAAATGAAAATGGTGACTTAGAGTCTATCATCGCCTATGGTTCTCCAGTTAACTTCCAGCAACAGCAAGATAACGGCAAATACATCAAGGCTCGTGCCCGCACTTTAAGCTACTACCCACAAAAGACTAGCATCATACTGCAAGGTCGTGCTGTAGTCTGGCAAGGTGAGTCAAAGATGACCGGCGAGCGTATCGAGTACAACATTAACTCACAAAAGCTGCGTGCTGTGAACAACAACAGCCAAGGCGGTCGAGTATCGAGTACTTTTGTGCCAGCTGACTTCAAGAAAGGTAACAAGTAAAAAGATAGATGCTAGCTTATAACAGCATCTAAATTTGCTAGATCTTGAGATCTGTAAACGCGAAATTTACGTGGCTACAGGATTAAAAAACTAGCAAAGATCCAAGCAAACTCCTAATAGCGAGCTTAGGAGTTTAAAGCAGTTTGCATGACTAAGTTTTCTCTTAGTTTTTTGGATTTAAAGTTTTTTAGCTCTTTTATCTTAGTAGTTGCAATAAAGGTAGACATGTCCATTTTGGTATACCCCTCAACTGCATGAATAGAGCTTTAATTAAGCAGCGGTATTAACCGTGGCAATAAACAGGTAACAAGATGAGTCTTTTACAGGCCAACCACCTTAAGAAAACCTATAAAGGACGCGTGGTTGTAAATGATGTAAGCCTCTCCATCGAGAGCGGTTCTATTGTTGGTCTTTTAGGCCCAAATGGCGCAGGTAAAACCACCTCGTTCTATATCATTGTGGGCATTATCTCCACTGAAAATGGCAATGTCATGATCGATGATCAGGACATTACCCACTTACCAATGCACAAGCGTGCATTAGCTGGACTTGGCTACCTGCCTCAGGAAAACTCCATTTTCAGAAAGCTAACTGTAGAAGAAAACATCATGAGTGTGCTTGAACTGCAAAAACAGCTTAACAAGCACGAGCGCCAAAATAGACTCAACGAGCTTATTGAGGAGTTCCATATTGAGCACATTGCTAAAAGTACTGGTATGGCTCTCTCTGGTGGTGAACGTCGTCGCGTAGAAATCGCCCGCGCACTCGCTGCCAACCCTAAATTTATCTTGTTAGATGAGCCTTTTGCTGGAGTTGACCCGATCTCCATTTCTGACATTAAGGACATCATCACTCACCTTAAAAATAGAGATATCGGTGTATTGATCACCGATCATAATGTGCGTGAAACTCTTGATGTATGCTCCAAAGCCTACATCGTAAATGCAGGCGAGATTATCGCTAAGGGTAGCGCACAAGAGGTGCTTGAAAACAAGAAGGTACAAGAAGTGTACCTCGGTAAGAATTTCTCTTTATAGGAAAACTTTCATGGCTGGCTTGAAAACATCTCTGCAAATGAGAGCAGTCCAGACACAGACCTTAACTATGACTCCTCAGCTGCAGCAAGCAATTCGTCTGCTGCAATTGTCGACTCTCGATCTGCGTCAGGAGATTCAGCTTACTATCGAAAAAAATCCACTTTTAGAGATTGATGAGTCTATCGCTAACTCTAATGTGGACTCGCTTGACGAAATGGCAGAAAACGAGCGTCGTGCCAATGATAGCGAGATCTTTGATCCATTTAGTGATGACGCCTCTTACCAAGGTGCGGACATTGATATGTCTGGCTACAACGAGCACAACGAAGTTGCCTCTGCTGGTGAGCTCATTGGTAAAGATAGTGAGTCACGCGCCGACTACTCTCGCTCACGTAGTGAAGATGACTACTCAGACTATGATCTAACTGGATCCAAGGCTAGCCAAGAATATCTTGATTATGGCTCTGATTATCGCGAGTCCGATGTTGATCTCTCAGCTGCAGATGATGCACTTTCTAATACTGCCCTGCCAGATAGATTAACTGAAGCAGCGATGGATCCTGGTGCCATCTCGACTTTATCTAACCACGATACATTAGCTAGAGATGATAGTGTCTCTGCTAAGTCACGCTCTAAAAACGGCATTACTGGCCTTAACACTGTCTATGAGGGTGAAACCGAAGAGGATTTACGAGATCACCTTACTTGGCAGCTTAACTGCTCTCAGATCCGTGGTCGCGATCGTGAGATTGCCGAGGCTATTATTGATGCTGTAGATGACTCAGGCTATTTAACTGAATCCCTTGAGGACATCGTCTCTGTAGTTATCGGCCGTTATCCAGATACCACAGAAGAAGATGTGGCCATTGTGCTCAAACTCGTACAGCACTTTGATCCATTAGGCGTAGCATCTCGTACTGTACAAGAGTGTCTGCTCATTCAGATTCGTGAAATGATGCAGACCAATGTAAGCCAAGAGGTCTTGTTTGCTGAGTTAGTAGTCTCTCAGTACCTCGACATGCTCTCAAACCATGACTATCGTGGCTTGTGCAATCAGTTAAGCATAAAAGAAGATCTCTTAAAGAAAGTCATTGAGATCATCGTTTCATTAAACCCACGCCCAGGTAATACTGCAGTTAAGCAAAAGTCAGATTTCATCATTCCTGATGTCTTAGTCGTTAAAGATGAAAATGGCAATTACGATGTTGTCCTTAATCCTGACTCACTGCCACGCGTGCGTTTAAATGAACAGTACAAAGCCCTCTCTTGCTATGCACGCAACGAGCGTGAAAAAGAGTTCTTCAAGAGCAACCTGCAAGAGGCCAATTGGTTTATTCAAAGTATCGCTAAGCGTAACGACACCTTGCTCAAGGTTTCAAAATGCATCATTCAGCATCAGAAAGCCTTCTTAGATCATGGTGAGAGTCGTATGGAGCCTTTAGTGCTTAACGACATCGCTCGCGAAGTTGAGATGCATGAGTCAACTATCTCACGTGTGACTACTGAAAAGTATCTGTTTACCTCTCGTGGTACCTTTGAGCTTAAGTACTTCTTCTCTTCTCACGTTAGCACCGAAAGTGGCGGTACAGCCTCTTCAACTGCAATACGTGCAGAGATCAAATCACTCATATCAAAGGAAAATCCACGCAGACCATACTCTGATAATCAGATCGCCGTGCTGCTTAAAGAAAAGGGCTATTGTGTGGCTCGCCGTACCATCGCTAAATACCGCGAGTCTATTGGTATCGGCTCTTCCTCACAGCGTAAGCGTCTTGTATAAACCATCGCCACTCAAAGCGGCACTAACTAGACGAAACGAAACACGAGACGAAACGCCTCTACAACTACCCATCGCCCCATTGTCAGCTAAAAACGAGCACTTTGGGGCCTATGCCCAAAACTACTTTGGACATAGCCCCAAAGCTAATTTGGGCATAGCCACCAAAGAGAATTTGGGCATAATCCCCTGCCTCATGAGTTTTAACTCATGCCACCCATCTAGACTAAAAAGATCACCACAGCATCTTTGGATCATTTGAGTGAAAGTCGCTCCAAAAGATCACAAGATGGTATTAATACCAAGATCACCACAGGATCAATCAAGGATCACATATATTTTTGTCTTTGGCTTATATATGACTTTTGATTGCTGCGTTTTCCTAAGGCTTGTCCATGCCCTAGAAAAAAGGGTAAAGACCATTTCGGGATCTGCATCTAAGATTTGCTAAGTTTAAGACCCCATAAGGCTTTGATTTAGTTAATATGAAATCAAAGGTTGTCATGCAACTCTCTTACGGGCCCTCGACGAGCCCTTCCCCTTAATTTGACACCGTCGCTGACTATATTTTCCTTTTGAACAGTTTTGCGACTACGGGAGTCAAGTTAAGTAACCAGCTATCGAATTGTTCTGACAGAACCTCTTTAGCTTCTTTGCAGTAGGAACCACTGTTATACGTAGTCTTTTACTTGATACTGCTATGGATTGATTATTTTGGGACTGCGTAGTACCAAAAGTACAGTAACGGCGGTGGACGTCGGCCACACTCTCGGTATCCAACTAGGTTGGGTTAAGGATCAGATATATGCAGATTAACATCCAAGGTGTAGGACTTAAAGTCACAGACGCTCTTCATGATTATGTCACAGAGAAGTTCACCAAACTCGAGCGTAAAGGCGATGTTATCACTTCCATTGCTGTTACCCTGACAGTTGAGAAGCTTCAGCAAATCGCTAAAGCAGACCTCAACGTTTCTGGCGGTACACTGCATGCCGAAGCTGAGGATGAGAGCATGTATGCAGCCATCGATGCCTTAATCGACAAAGTTGATCGTCAGTTAGTCAAGTACAAAGAGAAACACGAGTAACCGACGGGCATTTGCAGATTCACTTTCATAACAAAAGCCTTTGAGAGGCATGGCTACAGCGCCCCCTATTCCCAGAACTAGCAAGAGATTGTAGGATAACTCTTGCATCTGACAACTCAAATGGCTTTTGTTCGTTACTAAACAGCAGAAATAACCACCCCAGGCTCAGTTGAGCCAACGATTCTGCTACAAAGGTTTAAGTTAGTAACCAGAGGCCCCGTAAGGCCTTATGCAGTAGAGCATAACCCTGGGCTGTATTAGCTAACAAGCGCTACTGCTACACACTTTTTGCACTCACCCGAGGCACTGCAGTTTTAGATACTGCCAACTAATGTAGCCTCAAAAGGTTGGATATAACCCTAGGCTCAGTTGAGCCATTTGCTCCAACTTTCAAGGACTTAAAGTACTAACCCGAGGTCTTGTAAGGCCTCATAACGAACCCTTTGTTAGTAACCGCCTCAGACAGCAACCCCAACAGTATATTGTCTGATGGCCCCGTATGAGACTCGCCCACAACGCGGCTGAGCATACAAGAACCCATTTCCAACCAAGGGAAGCTCGCGAGAGCTCCCCACCCTAACACGGGAAAAAGGCCACTCATGCAGTGGCTTTTTTCATTTTTGCTGCAAGTAACGTTCATTGTGACTTACCAAACAGTAAGGCCCAGTTTTACTTGCCAAACAGTATCACTCACTTTTACTTGCCCAAAAGTTCAGCCATAATGCTTTAACAAGCAATCAGCAGGTATGTAAAGCACTATTAATCAATCCTAGATCTAAGTTCTTATACATATGCCAAATGGTTTTCCAAGTTAACCTTTTAGGTACTATGCTATTTATCTTGGAGGCGTATAATACGCCTTACTTTGAGGTTCGTAAGTTTAGATATGGGTATTAGTACAGTGCACTCATGCGATCTTAAATCCCATATATAAGCGCCAGATAACCATGGCTTGCTGCCTTAAAGCAGCTTATTTATATAGCTCTTAGTGAGTTGAATTAAGATGAGTCAAACCGCTCGCATCTTGGTTGTGATCAGTCTTTTCTGGTTCACACAGTACATCTACGTCCCATATCAAACCCCATACCTGCTTGCACAGAAGGTCAGTGCTGATTTTGTGGGCATGGTAGTAGGCTTCTACGGCGCTGTACCTTTCTTTACCCGCCTGTTTGTCGGCATTTTCTCCGACAGAATCGGCATGTATAAACCGCTGATTGTCTTTAGCTGTTTTACTGCAGCTCTTGCTTCAGTTATACGTTTATATAGGCCTGATGGCGTTGGTTTCTTGATTGCCAACATTATTTCCGGCTTTGCCTGCTCAGGCTGGATGTGCTTTATTCTCTTCCACACTAAGAACCTGACTAAAGATAATTTAGCCAGAGGCATGGGCTATGTGCTGGCCGCATGCAACATTGGCATCTTACTCGGATTCTTTGCCTCTGCTACCTTATATGAACACTTTGGTATGTTCATGATGTGCCTGCTCTCAGTAATTGGCGGTAGTACTGCAACCTTAGTAGCCATTACCCTTAAAGAAAAAGATGAGCCTAATAAGGTAAAACCTAAAGTACGTAATCTTCTTGAGGTTGTTAAGAACAAGCGCCTATGGTTCTTCTCTGTCATCGCGGTGATACAGCAAGGCATTTTAATGGGCACAGCCATGTCTTTTTCAAATGAGGTGGCTAACTCCTTAGGTGCAGCTCCTTGGCAGATCGGCATCATGACTATGACCATGACCGGATCATACGCAGCCTCATGCTTCCTCTCCTCAACTAGAATTGCACTACGTATAGGCCCAGGTATCTTAATGACCTTATCGCAGATTTGCATGGCCATGTACTGCATCTTGATGGTTAGCCTTGAAAATGTATACATGCTCATTCCAATTCAAGTTCTACTTGGCTCTACTGGCGGTATGGTGTTCTCCTGGTGCTCTGCTGAGGCCATTAGTCAGATTGAGGCGTATCGTCGCTCTACTGCGCTTAGTATCTTCCAGTCGATGTTTGCCATTGGTATGACTGCAGTTCCTATCATGGCAGGCTACTTATTCAATCAAACTGGCACCTTAGACACAGCTTTCTTCTTCCAGGCTGCACTTGCCTTCTTAGGTGCTATTGCTACTGCTATCTACTATGCTCGCCGCAGAATGCTGCGCCGCGCCGGCAAAGAGTACTAGCAAGGCAATTAAGCATGCCATTCACAAGCAAATAAGCATGCTTTACACGAGCAAAACGGGTCGCCTAGGCGGCCTGTTTTGTTTTAGGCATACACATAAAATACCTACCCTCAAAGCAAACATGAGCCGCTAATCCTATCTATACGTCTCAGGCAAATAAGGGCTTGGAATTTGGGAGAGGCAAGAACAGCTGTTAAGTAATGGCTTTGGACGAAAGATTAGTTGCTTGCTTAGGGCGGATACAAAACGGCTTAAGGGCTTTGTATACAAGGCTTTTAAAGGATGGTTATGTAAGGATTAATGAGTAGAAAAGAATTTTGCATGGCGCAAAAACGAAAAAATCAGCTCGAGGCTGATTCTTGGTGGGGTTGTTTTGGCTCCTCCTACTGGACTTGAACCAGCGACATACGGATTAACAGTCCGCCGTTCTACCGACTGAACTAAGGAGGAACTC
>NZ_AXWV01000024.1 GCF_000482845.1 Anaerobiospirillum succiniciproducens DSM 6400 | reverse complement strand
TACGTCAGGTACTTTGACCCCAATATCTTCCTTAAAAATCACTAAATCTGCAGGGCCAAAAAGGGATTTAACGTCACGCTGTTTGGCATAGCCAGTAAATATCAGTGACATGGTTATAGCCGAGGTAAGCACGTCATCGTAATTTGGCTCTTGGAAGAGCTTTTCATCAAGGCAATTGAGGATGAGATTTAATAGATCTGCAATCCTCTGAGGACCTTGATGCAGGCGTTCAAATACTTCTTCATGCTCACTAAGCAGGCTAAAGAGCTTATGATTGATATCAGCAAGTGCTGGTCGCTCATTTCTGAGCTCGCCTATTAAGAAAGTGGCTAAAGAATAAGCAACTTCATGATTGGCTAAACCCAAGTATGCATTGTTGTATAGAACCTCCTTAATGCTTAAGTAGCCACCTTGGAACAAAATGGCTATAGCATTATCTAAGCTGGGCTCCTTAATATATCTATGATCAATGTAAAGGCTATGTAAGCTTGTCTTTATCAAGCTTACGTTAGAGTGCAGTTGCTCAGGTAAATCTACGGCCAAGCTAAACACAGGGAAGAGAGAGGCAATTACATCTTCAAGCGATGCATCAATCTCAATACGTGGATGACTCGAGTATTGGTAAAGATCTCTTAAAAAACTGCGTGCAATATATTGATTGCACTTTTTGAACAGTTTGAGCGTGAACGATGACTGAGAGCCAGTGTTAGACCAGTAGTTCCTAAAGCCTTCTTCAGGTTCGCTAAGGAATAAAGAGAGACTAACTGGGCTAAAGACACGAGTTTGTTCTTCGGGCTTTTTTGAAAAGCTATAACCATCGTAAAAATAGCTCATAGCCTTTAGAAGCTCATCGTGGCTTAAGTTAGTGACCTCTTGTGCTTTCTTTAGCTCAGGAGCAAAGTAGTGCTCAATTTCTTCGCGTGTATAGCCACAGCAGGTTGCATAATCACTATCAAGACTGATATCTATAAACTGATTAGCAACTGAGAAGATCGAATCCCGACAGAACGAGCACACGCCTGTCATGAAGACCATACGAAAGCAAGGTAGACTTTTGATAGTAGCGAATATGTCTGTGTAGATTGGCAGTAGCTGTTCAAAGAGCTCTGGATTATCTAAGTTTCTAGAAAGAGGGGCATCATACTCATCAATAAGTAACACAACTCTATCGCTACAAAATGGGCGATCACCCTCCTTTAGCTCAGGATGCGCAGCTAAAAACGCCTCGTCTTTAAGCTTGCCAATGCATGCTTTAATTAAAAACTCGAAACGCCTAGCTAAACGTTTGTTTGTAGGGATTTCAAACCCTAAGTATGAAGCCCAGTCATCCAGCTCCTCATTTAAGTTTTGCTTAAAATCATCTACTGAAGATGTGTCAAACTTACTCCAGTCAAAGTGAAAGACGAAATAGCGATTAGGATCAGGCCAATGCTCGTGGCAGTAGAGACATTCTGTGCCTACTGTGCCTTTAGAAAACAGATACTCAAGTGTATCTACTAACGTGCTTTTGCCCATACGACGAGGTCTAGTTAGCAGAATATCGTCCTCTTGAGAGGCCATCAAACATACAGCTTGAGTCTTATCGACATAGACTGTTGTTTTGTCAATCATTTCATCAAAAGACAAGATCTTGCCTGCGGTTATATAACGCATTGTCATAGAATCCACCTCGATACTGATCAAAGAGAAAGATTTAACCTAGCCTACGATATGAGTACAGTAGTCCATGGGCTTATCTGCTTTCTAGTAGTCAAATCATACACCCTTCATTCAAGGAATATCTCTCTCCTGCAAAATGACTATTGGAAAACGGTGAAGACGCTTTAGAACAAGTTTTCAGTGGATCCCAAGTTACGGGTATAAGGCGCAAATAAGTGGTTGCAGTTACAGCTTTCTGAAGTTTTAGCCTCTGCGCCCAATCACGCAGAGTGGGTACTAGTCACGCAGGTGATGTTAGGACTTAGCTATGCGCAGATAGCTTGCATTGGCAAGATCAAAAATATGATGAGAGCATGTTTGAGTGTAGTTTTTGTTGGGTGACAGTGAATTAGGCCTCAAAGTGACCTCTTAATTAAATGATGGTGTTAAAGCAATATTTTGCGGGTGAGATTGGGGTGTTTAGCAAAAGGGCGTAAATAGGCCATTTTATTTGGCAGTATGTTGAGGCTGGTGGGTGGAGATCATCAAGTCGTGATGGTTTGGAGTGGGAGCGATATTGCTGAAAAAGCATGGGGAAAAGTGGTTTAAAAGCTGATGTTTATGCTGTTTGGTGAATTAGACACAAAAAGAGCCTTTTATTTTAAGTGTAAATTTGTAGGTGTAAAAATGCACTTTACGTGCATGGTTGTGAGCTTATTCAGGGACAAAAGATCAGTTTTTTGGCAAATGGCTTAAATACGGGCTTTGTGCTCATGGGCTATCTTAGTCTTATAAGTTTGTATTATAAATAGTATAGTAAGTTACTTAATATTGTATCTATGCGTATAAAATGAATCTATTGAATGCGTAAACGCGCATTTATATGCATTGTTGTAACTAGTAGTAATAAAAAAGTTACTAAAAAGATCAAAAAGTACTTGTAATGAGTTTTGGATTTGCTATAATTACTCCTGCCACAAGAAAAGCAAAGTTGTGGATCGTTGAGGCGGTTAGTTGCACTGGCCCTCCTACCTTATTAGGGTCATAACCTCCTCCGTAACGGTCCACTAATATTTTGTTTCCCGCCCGTGCGCAGTCTCAATCTCTCCAAACCAAACCAAACCAAACCAAACCAAACCAAACCAAACCAAACCAAACCAAACCAAACCAAACCAAACCAAACCAAACCAAGACTTCATTGTCTGTCTTGCCTTTAATGTATTGCTCGTTGCAGTGCTTCTCTCTTCTTAAGAATCATTAGGCCCTGCCATAATTTGTTGATACCCTCGGTATATGGGATAATTGCAGCGGAAATTATCTAGCCACAGTTTCGATGCTGCTTAGAGCATGGCTGAGGTTGCAATCAGAGTTTTTGGTTTATTGAGGAGATGGTATGGCGCAGGCTAAAAAAGGTGCTGATCAGAAGGAAAGCGCTAAAGACAGCTACTTAGTGCCTGATTTAAAGAAAGGTCAGTACCATACTCATGAGATTGTGATTAAGCGCTCTCGCTTTATTGCCACCATTGCGCATACCTCATCAGTTGAGGAGGCCAAGGCTTTTATTGAAGAGATCTCAGCTATTTACTCTGATGCTAGACACAATTGCTTTGCGTTTAACGCCACGGCACCAGGCTCAACTGCCTTTTGTGGTTGCTCTGATGATGGCGAGCCAAAAGGTACCGCTGGTCAGCCTATGCTCAATGTAGTGTTACATTGCGGAGTAGGCGAGCTTACTGCAGTAGTAACTCGTTATTTTGGTGGTGTGCTTTTAGGCACTGGCGGTTTAGTTAAGGCCTATCAAGGATCGGTTCAAGAGGCCTTAGAGACTTTGCCAACCACTGAGCGCATGATTGCAGCTAAGCTTTCTATTGGTCTTGAGCATCGTTACATTCCAAAGTTTCAGCACATGCTGCCACGCTATCGTGCCACCATTACTAATGAGAGCTATGCTGAAATTGCTTACTTTGATGTAGTGCTACCAGATCACGAGGCTGACAATTTAGAAGCTGAGCTCGTGGATTTGACCAAGGGTGCTCTCAAGGTTATTGCCAAGACCAAAGCTTCCAACTAATTAAGCAGCTAAGATAGCCAATCTATATCACAACTGAGCCTCTAGCCAAGCTATGCATGAATTGTTAAGTCCCACTGTCAGCCATGCATGGCTTAGCAAAGCAGCCAAACCTTCACACCAAGATACCAAGCTAGCCAACAGGCCTTGTATCTCTAAAGAACATTACATCAGGGTAGGTCATGGCTATTCATAGGTTCATTACCGCGCTGCTGTCGAATAATCGCTTGCATCTAATGCAATAGACACAAAAGATGAATAGGCCATCAAGCTAGAGCTCAATGTGAGGATAGGTACTCAATCGATTGTTGCTTCCATACAAAGTATGAAAGTTAACTGCAGACACATGCTCTAGTGACTTATATCAAGGCAAGCAAGTAAAGGCTTGTTTACAAGCAAGTCAAGACCTAGCCGCATCTCACGGTAACGGCTCTTGTAACAAGGGCAAGGTTTTAGCAATAGGCTGTATAAAGTGGCTGTTTCTATGCGTATATCTCGCGTCAAAATGGGGCTTGTGATGCTTAGCTATAGGAACTTTGCCCATCGTCCTTTACAATGCAAACATCAGCATAGATATAGCGCGTAGTATCTTTTACTAAGCTTACTAAGATCTTGTGGGCTCGATTAATCATTGTCTTGATGGACAGTTGCAATTGCGTGATGCAGCCATTTAGCTAGTTGTGCAAACTAGGCTAGAATATGGCAATCTTAGTAGTCTTTGCTGTCCTTTGTGGCGGCAATTAGCGCTTTGCGCTATTGGCAAGATAATCAAGACAAGTTCGTATTCAAGATAACTAGGCATAGCAGTAAGCATTTTGCACTGTCATTTGTAAACTAAGTACATGGACATAGCTTAAGTGACTAGTGTTAGCAGCACTGTTTTTCTAGTGGCAATAACGGTTTGCACCCATAGTGGTGTTGTGTTGGTCACATGTGTATCTAAAGCATGCATAGCTGTAGTTGTGCACGTTCAAATACATTTGAGTAAGCTTTAGAACTGTGACTAAGTGGGTAAGGATGATCTAATGGCTAAAGAACTCAGATCGGACATTACGGGCTTAAGAGCTATAGCCGTCATCTCGGTGACTATTTATCACCTGGTGCATGTGCTACTACCTCAAGTTGAGTTTTTTAGAGGTGGTTTCTTAGGCGTAGATATCTTCTTCGTGATCTCAGGTTATTTGATGACCATGATCATCATGAAGGGTATCGAGAAAGGTAACTTCTCTCTATTCGACTTCTACAAGCGCAGAGCGAAGCGTATCTGTCCAGCATTGATGGTGACCGTAGCTATCTTTGTGGGTCTTGGTTACTTCCTCATCGGTAGCGGTGACTTAAAGCGTCTAGCGTATGAGGGCTTTACTGCATTGCTGTTCTTATCGAACATGCACTTTGCGCAGAAGACCGATTACTTTGGTAACTCCGCTTTAGATCAGCCATTCTTGCATACCTGGTCATTATCAGTTGAGTGGCAGTTCTACATCTTCTACCCAATCTTAATCCTGATTCTGCACCGCTTCTTAAAGACTCAGTATTTAGCTAGATTTTTAGTCATTCTGACTGCGCTGAGTGTATTTTTTGCAGCCTGGTGTACCATTGAGTACCCTCGTTACTCATACTACATTCTGCCATCAAGAGCCTTTGAAATGCTCTTTGGTGCCTTAGCTTATTTCTACCCACTGCAGTTCTTCCAAAACAGCTTCAAGTCAGAAAATGCCCGTGGCAGATCCATCTTAGGCGCATCATCTTTAGCCCGCATCGTTTGTGCTTTAAAGCCTTGGCATGTAGAGCTTTTAGGCCTCATCATCATTGCTATCTCACTGGCATTTATCGATGATGCTCATGGCTGGCCAACTTTATGGGCTGTAATTCCTCTCATTGGTGCCTATCTGTGTATTGCAGCTAATAACCATAATTCGCTGCTTTCTAATGTTGTATTCCAAAAGTTAGGCTTGTGGTCATATGCTATTTATCTGGCTCACTGGCCATTAATCGTCTTTATCACCAAGCTTGGTTTTAATGTTTGGTGTTTAGAGCTCTTAGTGCCAATCATGCTGTTAGGCATCCTGCTGCACTATGCTGTAGAAAGGCGTAGAAACTTTGGTTACACCTTCTTAGGCTTATACATTGTAGTTACCGCAACTGCATACTACATTGGTGTTACCGGTGCTAAGTTTAGACTTGATCATCAAGTTACTAAGTACGCTCAATACGGTGGTCATGACGTGCCTTTTGATGGCAAGGTCAACGCCATTGGTGATCTACAAAGAAAGCCTGACTTTATTCTCATTGGCGATAGCTTTGCTCGTCATTACACCTTAGACCTCATTGACCGTGGCTTGCATGTCATTACCGTGTTTAGAGATGGTTGCTATTCATATGCAAACCATGTCTCACGCCGCTCTGAGGGCTATATCGATGAGGCTTGTAAGCTGCGCTATGAGTCAGCTAAAGAGGCATTACAAAAGTATCCAGATCTGCCGGTTGTAGTTGCTCAAGACTGGCCACGTTACAAGAGTGGTTTAGTAAGACGCCAAGACAATTCTCAGGTTAAAGAAGATGAGTTTACTCAGGCAGTGCTTGAGGACTTAAAGCAACTGTCTGTTGACTTTAGCACTCATAAGATTTGGGTAATTGGTACTCCTCGTCAAACCGTGTTTGATGTTGGTAGCACCTGTATGTTCTTACATGCCTTAGACAATCCATTGTCTAAGTTTATTCGCAGCACATTCACCTGCACTAAGAACAAGGACTTAGCCGATATCCCAATTAACCAAGATATCGTCTCAACCATTGATAACCTGCCACAAAATGCTTACAAGACTGAGCTTAATAAGGCAGTTAACTACATCGATCCAAATGAAGCCATTTGTATTGATGGCAAGTGCGAGATCTTAGTTGGCAAGTTCATCCCAGTTTACCAAGACGGTCTGCACTACTCATGGGCTGGCTCAGTCAAGGTAGTTTCTTACATCCTAAGCCGCATTGGTGTTGACCAAGGTCGTGTTCGCACAGAGTTTGAAGACGAAAAGCTCATTACCCCAGAGGCAGATGAGTCAGTTGAAGGCTATGCCGACGACACAACCGCCAACACTGCAGCAACTGACAGCCAAACAGCGGCTGCACCACAGGCTGACGCCAAGGCCGCAGCACAATCAGATGCCGATGCCAAAGCCAAAGCAGAAGCTGAGGCATTAGCAAAGGCTAAGGCAGATGCTGAAGCCAAAGCCAAAGCCAAAGCAGAAGCTGAGGCACTAGCAAAGGCTAAGGCAGAGGCTGAAGCTAAAGCCAAGGCAGAAGCCGAGGCACTAGCAAAGGCTAAGGCAGAGGCTGAAGCTAAAGCCAAGGCAGAAGCCGAGGCACTAGCAAAAGCTAAGGCAGAGGCTGAAGCCAAAGCCAAAGCAGAAGCTGAGGCACTAGCACAGGCTAAGGCAGAGGCTGAAGCCAAAGCCAAGGCAGAAGCTGAGGCACGAGCAAAGGCTAAGGCAGAGGCTGAAGCCAAAGCCAAAGCAGAAGCTGAGGCACTAGCAAAGGCTAAGGCAGAGGCTGAAGCCAAAGCTAAGGCAGAAGCAGAGGCACTAGCAAAGGCTAAGGCAGAGTCTGAAGCCAAAGCCAAAGCAGAAGCTGAGGCATTAGCAAAGGCAAAGGCTAAGGCAGAGGCTGAAGCCAAAGCCAAAGCAGAGGCTGAGGCATTAGCAAAGGCTAAGGCAGAGGCAGAGGCTAAAGCCAAGGCAGAAGCGGAGGCCAAAGCCAAGGCAGAAGCTGAGGCACTAGCAAAGGCTAAGGCAGAGGCTGAAGCCAAAGCCAAAGCAGAAGCTGAGGCACTAGCAAAGTCTAAGGCAGAAGCCGAAGCCAAAGCCAAAGCAGAAGCTGAGGCACTAGCAAAGGCTAAGGCAGAGGCTGAAGCCAAAGCCAAGGCAGAAGCTGAAGCATTAGCAAAGGCAAAGGCTAAGGCAGAGGCTGAAGCATTAGCAAAGGCAGAGGCTGAAGCCAAAGCTAAAGCTGAGGCTGAAAGATTAAAGAAAGAGTCTGCGCAGGCAGTTGATCTCGAGGGTCAAGAAGCATCAGAAGAAATGCAAGCAGATCCATTGTTAAAGCCTGCAGACGCATATAACTAGCAGATACGCTCATTGCTACTATAGGTTTTTATAAGCGCTCAGTATTGCTAAGCAGTACTGGGCGCTTTGTGTATTAGCAGGAACAGTATGAGGTTTTTGGTTTCTCACAGCTCAATTCGCTAAGACAGGTTCTATCGCTGAGCTTAAGTCGCCGCAGCACTGCCTCATGAAGAAGTCTCAGATAAAAGCAATGCAGCAACAGAACCATATCGCTATTGCATAGTGTTTAGCAATGATCTCAGGAAAGTAGGAGCAATTGCTAAAATTAACTCAGATGGGAGCCAAAACGTTGTTTATTGTTCACCCGAACTAAATCAAGATGGCACTATCAAAGTAAGAGTTAGCCAATCACAAGATTAAGTTTGGGGCTGAAATGTGTCCAAACTATATTTGGTAAAGGCGTGGCATTGAGTGCAGCAGACTTTCTAGAGCAAAGTCTTGGGATGGAATAAGACAGGGGCGCGGCTTTAACAAAGCTTGCAGTTAAGCAGCGCCCGCTCAAATACGTGTTTGTGTTGGAGGGTTGAGTTAAGTGCATAGATCATAGTGCTATGCACAAGATGTTAGATCGCCTTAAGCTCTATTCAAATGGGAACTTGATACCCCAGTCTGAGCGCAAGGAGTCCATGACCTGCATGACTTCAATGATCTCAGTATGTGTCATTTCAGGAGTCTCAAGCTTGCCTTCCTTGAGGGCATTGAGGCATGAGATTACCTGGTACTCATAGCCAGAGACTTGTTTAGGCAGAGGAAGTTCTTCCACAAGCTTATGGTCGTTATCGAAGATCTCGACTTTCTCAGGATTATTGATGTTAGTGACGACCATATAACCCTTTTCGCCATAGATGATGCCATTGCGATCTGCAGGGCCATTGGCAGTGGCGTGCAGACAGGCGATCTTGCCATCATTCCATGTAAGAGTGATGCTGTCCATGAGGTCTACGCCAGTATCTGCCTTAATACAGGTGCCTGAAACACTAGCTAAATCGTGACCAAAGAACATCATGGCAAAGTTAATTGGATAGACACCTAGGTCTAAAAGTGCACCGCCAGCTAATTCTGGCTTAATGATGCGCTCTTTATCCGCAACTGCATAGCCAAGGTTAGCCATGATGGAGTGAACCTTGCCGATCTTGCCCTCGTCAATAGCCTTGGCAATGATGCTGCGGCTTGGCATGTAGCGAGTCCAAATAGCTTCAGCGACTAAAGTATGTTGCTCTTTAGCAAAAGCAAGAACGTCTTTAGCCATTTGCTCATTGGCAGTAAATGCCTTTTCAACTAAAAGAGCCTTTTTGTGCTTAAGACAGAGCATGGCGTGATGATGATGCTCAGAGTGTGGGGAGGCAATGTAGATAAGATCTACCTTGTCATCCTGTGCAAGCTCTTCATATGAGCCATAAGCTACAGGCATGGAGTACTCAGAGGCAAATGCTTTTGCTTTATCAAGCGAACGTGATGCTACTGCATACAGCTCAATTTCTGCGTGGTTTAAGCCAACCAAGGTTTTGGCCATCTTATGCGCTATGCCACCTGCAGCAAGAATACCGACTTTCATTAATAACACTCCTTAGAAGTCTGACAATCTCAGACTAATTTAGCTAATTGCAAGCACTACAACAAGACCACGAACTATCCTTGATTAACAAAATTGGGAGTAGCTTAAAGTTAGTCCCAAAACAAACATACTGTTAGTCTTATTCTGCATTCAAAGCCTAGTTTAGGCAGGCTTAACGTGTTCAGCACATTACAACATCGAAGCAAAATAGCTGATGTTTATCATGCAATCTACAGAATGGTTTTTAGAAGTTCTAATGTTGTTTAGCTAGATATACAGATAAACTCTTTATGTGCATGTATATCTATGCAGGAAGATCTACATTTGAATATCGCAAAAGAGGGACAAATTTGGTGCAAATGTGAAAAAGCGATTATGAAAATTTATGTTAGGATTTTTTAAAAACATGGAGAAAAACTCCAAATAGTCGTCTAATCCGCATAAGAATCACTGTTATGAAGAAGTCATCTCTTGCTTTAGCAGCCGCTGCACTTGCCTTTGCACCGGCTCTTGCTCAGTCTGCCAATTACTTTTCACCTGCCTACTATTCACCTTCCGACATTTACCGTGGATCTGGTGTAGTTCTGTTTAAGAAAGGAGCTGAGGTTGATCAGTACACTGGCTTTAGAATCCCTGCTATTACTGCTGGTAAGGGCATTCTGATCGCAGCATCTGATGTTCGCTACACTGGCGGATATAGAGACTTAGCGGCCATGCAAGGCTTATATAAGACTAAGTTAGGCACTAAGATTTCTTATGATGGTGGTCTTACATGGACAGAACTAAAGGTTCATGACGTAACCGGAACACCTGGTGAAAATAACTTCTTCAATATGGCTACTGATCCAGCCATTCTTTTTGATGAAAATAGCAACACAATTTTCATGCTCGGATTCCGTACTAATTCACATCTTTACAGTGGTACACCAGGTACACCAGCAGGTGATGTAAATAACGGTTTTGATAATTTGCCTAACACAAAGCAAACAGACCTAATTCTTATGACCTCTAATGATAGAGGTAAGACTTGGACATCGAGAGATCTTACTCAAGATGTGCTAGGCATTATCAACAAAGGTCAGACTGGTGCCAAATATGACATGGTTCTGCAGGGGCCTGGTGGCGGTATGTCATATAAAGGCAATATCTATATGCCTATCCAAGCATGGGCATCTACAACCTCAACTGGCTCTAATTGGATAAGTACTTCAGGTTTTATCATGTCTTTAGATGGTGGTAAGACTTGGCAAGTATCCAAGATGTTGATCCCGGATGTTAAAGCAAAGCTAGATGGTTCCTTCAAAATGGATAAGACATCAGAGAGCAATATCTTTTACCACAAGGGAAAAATTCGCCTTGCTGTAAAGAACGAAGAAAAGAGTATCTATAAGAATGAGTCCCGCCTCTGCTTTGAGTATACTCAAGATGAGAACGGTGATTGGAATTGGGTGAAAGTTGAAGAAAGCTTCCTTCCTAGTAACTTAACAAAAATTGAGACAAGCTCCCATAGCCTCACGGAAGACGTTTACTTAGTATCATATTCTGTTGATAAAAATGGTAGTGAGCGAAACGATCCAGTATTAGCAACTAACACAGGTGCCAAGATTCAGTTAACTACTGGTGCTGGCTTAGGTTATACATCTATTAGCTCAGACGATAACAACATCTACGTTTTATATGAGGGTGTTGATCCTAATAGATTCTCTCAGATGTTTAAGGCCATTGATTGGAAGCACAAGGATTATGCTGTGCTGAACACTCAGATGCGCAACCGTGCTATTGAGCTCAATGAGATTCAGGATAAGTTCTCATCTGGCGAGAGCTTCATGTCTGTGTCCTACAGCTCCGATCTTACTGAGGGTTCCATTGTCGGCGGCTCAAATGGCATTAAGGGCGGTATCTTCATTCGTGGCAATAAGAATGTTGAAGAAGATATGCCTACCGTTGCTGAGTACGATGTCTTTGATGTGACCTTGCTTGCTGGTGTTGAGCGCGAGCTGTTTAAAGGTGCTTTAGGCACTATGATGGTAGGCTACATGAACTCAGCTATCGACTATGCAAATGGCTCAGAGAACGACGTAAATAGCTTCGTTGCTGGTTATAGAATTAACTATGAGAACGACTACTTTGGTTTGCGTTCTGGCTTTAACTTTATGTTCTCTGATAACGACCTGAAGCGTAATAAGAACGAAGGTCTTGGTAAGACTGCTCGCTTTAACAGCCAATCATTTGCTATCTCTAATGAGCTCTACAAAGACTTAAGCTTAAATGACTTTGGTGATGTTGAAGTATCAGCAGGTATGGTTAATACCTTCTTCAAGCGTGATGGCTTCCGTGAGGTAGGCGGTGAGGGCACCGATCCAAATGGTCAGTTAGGTGCTAACAACGCTATCTTAAGCGACATCAGCCTGCAGTCTCATGAGCTCTTTGTTAAGGCCGCTTGGGATAGCAAGCCAATTGCTCTTAGCGATATTGCTTCTATCACCTTCAACTCAGACTTAAAGTATGCAGTTGATGTTGCTGATATGGACAAGTGGAAGGAAGACTATATTTCATTCACTGCTGAGCGTACATACCACGATATTGGCGAGCTCTACTCAGGTCGTGATGGCGGTATTTTCAGTGCTGAACTCGGTGCTCAGCTGCAGCTCTTAAAGCAAATCAACCTGTCTGTTAAGGGGGGTGCCGATAGCCGTGGTGAGTTTGTTGGCAAGCTTGAGGGTAAGGTATCTCTTTAAGCCAAAAATACAAGCCTCTATCGATGCTGCAAGTGCTTTGCTTGTAATGAAAGCAAATGAGTAGCAGCAGCATCATATCTTATCGAATGGCAATTGCACTTCTATCTCGGTCAATTGCCATATGATCAATTAGCCCCGCATCTGCGGGGCTTTTTGCTTTGGGGATGCTTCAAATACATGAGCGACCGCTTTACTCATGCTTTGAGTCTAAAGCTCAAGACCTACCCACGAACACATACAAATTAGTGATTTTAATCGTTCATGTGTGGCTTAAATAACTGATAAAACAGCGAGTTTAAGTGCCTAAGCAATCGTGATAAATCGCAAATGAAGTTTTAAATATTTATGAATTGGGCATTGTTTGGCGTGCAATTGATAGAATAGTATTTAGATGCTGTAAAGATATTTGGCTAGATGTATACAGAAAGAAATTGTACGCATGCGTATCTATGCAGGATGATCTACATTTTAATACTGTAAAAAAGGGTCAAGTTTGGTGCAAATGTGAAAAAGCGATTATGAAAATTCATGTTAGGATTTTTTAAAACATGGAGAAAAACTCCAAATAGTCGTCTAATTCGCATAAGAATCACTTTTATGAAGAAGTCATCTCTTGCTTTAGCAGCCGCTGCACTTGCCTTTGCACCGGCTATTGCTCAGTCTGCTAATTACTTTGCTCCATCCGAAATTTACCATGGCTCTGGTGTAGTACTTTTCCAAAACAAAGCTGAAGTTGCAGGATATCCAAATGCTGGATTCCGTATTCCAGCGGTTGCTGCTGGTAATGGTATTGTAATTGCCGCAACTGATGTTCGTTATCATAGTGGTGATTATGACCTTACTTCATGGGGCAATGGTAATCAAACTCAATTGCATAAGACTCATCTAGGTCTAAAGATTTCCTATGATGGTGGTGTCAACTGGACAGATCTTAAAACCGTTATGGCACAAGACGGTGTTTCTGAGAATGACTTCTTTGCTTTAGCGACAGATCCAGCAGTTGTCATAGACCAGCAAAACGATACAGTTTTCATGTTTGGTTTTAGACCTAATGTACAGATTATTCTTGGTACAACTGGTTCAAATCCTGAACAGGATGTTATCAATATTCCAACAACGCAAAGTACTGACTTCATCATGTTCAAGTCTAAAGATAATGGACAAACATGGGAAAAGAAGAACCTTACAGATAGCATTCTAAAGCAGGTTAATGTTGGTAATCCTGTAGGAAAACCACAATACACGGCTGTATTCCAAGGTCCAGGTGGCGGTATGGTATATAAAGGTAAAGTCTATGTACCTATTCAGGCCTGGGCGACTGATAAAAATATGGGAGCAAATCCTGGATCAAAGCGGGCTGTTATGACTTCAGGATTTATGGTTTCTGAAGATGGCGGTGAGAATTGGACTGTATCTAAGATGTTAATTCCGAGCATTGAGGATAAGACATCTGGTGCAAATACTATGGATAAAACATCAGAGAGCAATATTTTCTACCACAAAGGTAAGATCCGCCTCGCTGTAAAAAATGAGCAGCTACAAACATATTCTGAAGGAAGACTTTGCTTCGAGTACACTCAAGATGAGAGTGGTGAATGGAATTGGGTAAAGGTTGAAGAGAATTTCCTGCCAAAGGGTATTGCAGCAATTGAAAGCAGTACTCATAGCCTTACTGAGGATGTTTACCTCGTTGCATTCTCATACGACACAAGAAATCGTGTACGACCAACCTTAATGACAAATACTGGAGCTACGATTCAACTTTCAGATACTGACGCTAAAGGTAAGGGTTATACATCAATCACCTCCGATGACAATAACATCTACGTAATGTATGAGGGCGTAGGTGAGAAGATACTTTCGCAGATGTTCAAGGCCATTGATTGGAAGCACAAGGAATATGCTGTGCTGAACACTCAGATGCGCAACCGTGCTATTGAGCTCAATGAGATCCAGGATAAGTTCTCATCTGGCGAGAGCTTCATGTCGGCATCTTACAGCTCTGATCTTACTGAGGGAGCCATTGTCGGCGGCTCAAATGGCATTAAGGGTGGTATCTTCATTCGTGGGAATAAGAATGTTGAAGAAGATATGCCTACTGTTGCTGAGTACGATGTATTTGATGTGACCTTACTTGCTGGTGTTGAGCAGGAGCTGTTTAAAGGTGCTCACGGCACCATGATGGTAGGCTACATGAACTCAGCCATCGACTATGCAAATGGCTCAGAGAACGACGTAAATAGCTTCGTTGCTGGTTATAGAATTAACTATGAGAACGATTACTTTGGTGTGCGTTCTGGCTTTAACTTCATGTTCTCTGACAACGACTTGAAGCGTAATAAGAACGAAGGTCTTGGAAAGACTGCTCGCTTTAACAGCCAGTCCTTTGCCATCTCTAATGAGCTCTACAAAGACTTAAGCTTAAATGACTTTGGTGATGTTGAAGTATCAGCAGGTATGGTAAATACCTTCTTCAAGCGTGATGGATTCCGTGAGGTAGGCGGTGAGGGCACCGATCCAAATGGTCAGTTAGGTGCTAACAACGCTATCTTAAGCGACATCAGCCTGCAATCTCATGAGCTCTTTGTTAAGGCAGCTTGGGATAGCAAGCCAATTGCTCTTAGCGATATTGCCTCTATCACCTTCAACTCAGACTTAAAGTATGCAGTTGATGTAGCTGATATGGACAAGTGGAAGGAAGACTATATTTCATTCACTGCTGAGCGTACATACCACGATATTGGCGAGCTCTACTCTGGTCGAGATGGCGGTATTTTCAGTGCTGAACTCGGTGCTCAGCTGCAGCTCTTAAAGCAAATCAACCTTTCAGTTAAGGGTGTTGCTGATAGCCGTGGTGAGTTTGTTGGTAAGCTTGAGGGTAAGGTATCTCTTTAAGCCAAAAATACAAGCCTCTATCGATGCTGCAAGTGCTTTGCTTGTAATGAAAGCAATTGAATAGTTTCAGCATCATATCTTATCTCATAGCAATTGCACTTCTATCCCGGTCAATTGCCATAAGATCAATTAGCCCCGCATCTGCGGGGCTTTTTGCTATATAGGCGCTACAAACTAAATCTTAGCGATCAAATCCCTTTAGCCGCATGGCTATAGCCATAAATGCTTGGTGCTTGCCATGATCTTTTGGGGGCTTACAAAGTAAAAAGCTAGTTTCAGATGAACCGAAACTAGCCTTGAGAAAGTCATTGCATTTGCCATTGCAGATCAATGCTTGAGCGATTAATCGTCGTCGTCATCATCATCATCGTCGCGATCACGGCTCCAGCGGCGATCATCGTCGTCGTCATCATCGTCATCGTCGCGGTCGCGATCCCAACGGTCGTCGTCATCGTCATCGTCGCGATCACGGCCCCAGCGGCGATCATCATCATCGTCATCGTCGTCATCGTCATAGCGATCATTATCACCAGTGAAGATGGATGCGGCAGCATCTCCGATACCACGGAATCCGTCGTCATCGTCGTCAGCATATGAAGGGGCGGCAGCAAAGATAAATGCTGCAGTTAAGAATGCCCAAGATAAAACCTTGAGTAGCTTCATGGCGGCTCCTTATTTTGCTAGAAAGTGGCTTTGGTTGAAGCAGCTTATGTTTATGGATGCTGCCTATAGTTCCTGTCTTAACGCTATGAGCATTGCCTAAGCTTTAATTTAAAGCTCAGGTACGTCACTGCTGCTGCCTTGCTCTTCAGGCATTGGAGGAACGTCTGATACATCCTGTTGTGTATCGGCAGCCATATCTTGCTCTTTAGCTTCACTTGCTGCGGAGCTATTGTCTACAGGATCTGTAGTTTGCATCTCGTGAGCAAGTGGGGTGACAGTTAAAGTCAGCTCATCAATTGGGCCTGAGGTAAAGTAAGTCTCATAGCGATATGCTGAGCTAGTAACTGACATGTTTTCAAACATCTTGTCAGCCTCATTAGCATCAACGCGAGGAATAATGCCAAGAGAATCTAAGATGGCGTCAGCCTCTTCTTGTGTGGCAGATGGATTGGCCATGAGCTCACAAGCGAGGACAAAAGTTTGGAACGCATTAATGCTCTCTGGTGGGAAGGCATCAGGGTAGCGTGTTTGAATTTGAATATTATTCAGCTCTTTAGAGTTTGGACGAGCTACGCCCTTCATTTCTACAGCGGTAGAGAGTACTGCAATAAAGCCCTCAGGGGTGTCATTGGCATTAGCTGTAGGCAAGGAGGTGTCTTTTTGGTTAATCAGACGGTTAAAAGTCTCACGAAAAGCAGCTGGGTCTCTAAGTGGATTTTGCTCATTGACAGCTACAACAGCTTGAGACTCGGATTGGTTTTGCTGATACCAAGAGTAACCTGCTGATGCAAAGTAGTATCCAGCCAATACCAGAGCAAAAAGACGCAGATTACGACGAACTTTATCGCTCTTTTGCTGCTTTTCTTGATCAATCTGCTCTTGTGTTTTTGGTTTGTTATTACGCAAGTCTTGAACATTGCCAGATGGCGGAATTGGCTTAAAGGACATGTTGCACCTGTTTGAAAAATGTTTTGGCTCATAATAGCATCAAAGCCGCTCTATTAGGCCTAAGCAAGTCAAGATGTGTGACTAAGTCCGTGCTAGAGACTAATACGGTCACTCTTTGAGTGGTCTGTGCTTGCAAAGCACTGGTGATCTTAGGTTCTTTTGGCAAGATCATGGGCTACTATCAGCTTAGCTCAATCATACTGACAAATACTTAGGCTTAGATTAGTTGAGGTTAGGGCAGATGGTATTTTGCGTTAGGCCTGATCTTAAGGTCAGAGCGTAATAGCTAAGTGTGGCGGGGCATTGCTTTGCTCGTCGCAAAGCTAGATGCTTGTTGCTAGTTGCAAAGCTAGATGCTAATTGCTAGAGGCGGCAGCTTGTTGCAAGAAGGCTGCTGCTGATTGTGCTGAGTGGATGGTGGCCTGGCAAGGTATGGTTACGTGCCAGGCCGAGCTTATGGGAGCGGGCGCTTATATAGCAGGGGCTACCATGATGACTAAGGAGCGGGCTTTTACCTTAAGAAGGTCGCCGGCACAGTGACGTGGCATGTTAAAGATATTTACCACGTCCTCTGGATACTTGCTTGCAGTGTCTACTAACATGGACCACTGACGTTTGGCGTTGTGTGGCAGAGGAGGCAGTTCTACAGTTAAGTCTTCCCAATAGGCATTGACGAAGATGTAAGCATAAATTGAGTACTGACCCCAGTAGATCATGATGCCAACGGAGTGGGAATTGTCAGACCAGTCTGCTTGGAATGGTTTGATACCATGCCATTGGATCTTGGTATTACGCAGTGCTCCATGGAGCATGGTGTAATTGCCTAAACGGCGATTTGAGCCAACGCGGGTGCGGATGGTACGACGACGAATCATCTGCTTAGTAAACTGCAGCATTTCTTCTTGTCGTTCATCTAAATTCCAATTCATCCAGGACAGTTCATTGTCTTGGCAGTAGGCGTTGTTGTTACCCTTTTGGGTACGTAAGATTTCATCACCCATGAGGATCATCGGTGTACCCATAGAAAGCACGGTAAGCGCAATCATATTCTTACATTGACGCAGACGCAGATCTAAAAGATTTGCATCATCGGTATCGCCTTCAACGCCATAGTTAGCAGAGTAGTTAGCGTCATTACCGTCGCGGCCATGCTCACCATTATCGATATTGTGTTTGTATGAGTAAGACACTAAATCGTTTAAGGTAAAGCCATCGTGGCAAGTAATGAAGTTAATACTCTTTTGTGGATCGATTTCGCGCTCATTGTAAATATCAGGTGAGCCGATAAGTCTTAGTACAAACTTCTTGATGGACTGGGCATCACCACGCATAAAGGAGCGCACATCATCGCGGAATTGACCATTCCACTCACGCCACTTGGAACCGGCGATGTTGCCAAGCTGATATAAGCCACCAGCATCCCAAGGCTCAGCGATGATCTTGGCATCAGCAAGGCGCACATTGTGGTCAATATCGAGCAAGGCAGGGGCATTTGGCAGCGGAGCACCGTTAGAGTCACGCGCCAAGATCGATGCAAGATCGAAACGGAATCCGTCAACATGCATCTCTTCATGCCAGAAAATAAGCGAATCTAAGATGAGCTTACGCACTACAGGATTGTTGGCGTTTAAGGTGTTACCACAGCCAGAATAATTGTAGTAATCACCACGATCATTCATGATGTAGTAAGCACGCTTATCAAAGCCCTTGAAGCTATAGCATGGGCCGTTAGCATCGCCCTCAGAGGTGTGGTTATACACCACATCTAAGATAACCTCGATGCCGTTTCTATGCAGGGCCTTTACCATGTCACGGAACTCATCTAATGGGCCCATGATGGATTTATCAGAAGAGTAAGCTTCATGAACGGCAAAGAAGCTCATTGGGCAATAGCCCCAGTAGTTAAACTTGCCTGGTAGTGCGTCGTATTTATCAAACTGATAAACAGGCAGCAGCTCAACTGCAGTTACGCCTAATTCAACTAAGTGTGGAATCTTTTCAATAAGACCACGATAAGTACCGCGAATGTCCTCATCTACGCCAGAGCTTTCATGAGCAGTAAAGCCCTTAACGTGCATTTCGTAGATCACGGTCTTGGTCAAATCATGCTTTGGAGCGCACTCAATACCCCAGTCATATTCGGTGGTATCAACGACAACTGAGCGGGCAGCACAAGATAGGTTTTCTGCCTCATCATTGCCTTGGAAGCGCTTGTAGTTCTTAGGAAAGAGCATACGCTTGCCATAAGGATCCACAAGCACTTTGCCAATCTCAACATTTTCTTTGGATTGCTTGTATGTGCCAACGGCCTCACGTACTCGCCAGGCGTAAACTTGACCAGCGCCAATGCCTTTAACAAAGACGTGCCAGTAGTAAACTGAGCGATAGATTGGAGATGAGAGCTGAATAACTGTTGGATCAGTATCTTCTACGTCCTTGAACAGTAATAACTCAATGACAGCTGCAGCAGGGCAGTAGACGGCAAAGTTAACGCCACCTTTTTCAATAGTTGCTCCTAACGAGCTGCAATGTCCTTGGGAAATAACATACTGATTCACAATTCCTCCCCATTGCTTGTGATTGGCTAAATAAGATGTATTGCCTCGGCTTGATAAGTTAGGTGAGACCAACATTGGGCGCTCTTTGATCTTGCTGTTAATTGCTTTTAGACAAGAGACATCACAGCGTCACAATGCCTATGTGGTCATAACACTACACACCACCATACACAGCTACATTTCAAGCCATGCTCAACTCAAGGTAGCATTAGTTAGTGAAAATTTGATTAACTCAGCTTATGAGAACAAAATTAATCAATAAAGCTATGAGGCTAAGCAGCTAACTAAGTTAGCTTAAGTGCAACAAACGCATTCAAGCAATAGTACTCTACTTTCAAGCTATAGTACGGATGCACACAACAGATACGCAAATGTAACGCACTTGCTTAGCAAAATACATCTATGACAGCGTTAATCTAATGCTTGTTCTAAGTCAGTTTGACGCGTCATATTGTGCCATTGTTCTTAGTAAAAGCAAGCAATAATATCTAATTCTGCGGCCGTTTTATTGTGGCTGTATTTTGCCCAAATTTGGCCGTGTAGTGGCCATTTTGATGCAGTACATCCGGGCAAACTATTAAAAATAGCGATGACGCCTTAAGATAAGTGGTAGCAACGTCTCTAGAACTCTTTTGCAATAGCATGTCACTAGCATGCTAAAAGGATTAAACTAGAACGTTGCAGTGGTACTTAATAGTGCCTGAATGCAATGTGTTAATGGCGTTGAGCAAACGACGAGGATTTATGGTAGAGCTTAGTTTTGATAAGGCCGCAGCCTTAGCCCTAAATTGTCATGCACTTGGTGTGAAGCGTAATCTAGCTGCTATAGCACAAGCAGTCAAAGAGGCCGTGGATCAAGGGAAAAATGCACTGTTCTGTGGAGAACTGTGCGTTAGCGGTGCTGAATGTGACGATATGTTCTTAAGCCCTGCCTTTATATCTATGGTTAAAGCTGAGGTAGAGGCATTTGCTAAGGATCTACCTTTAGACTTTATCGTGGGTTTAGGCATGCCAGCAGTGATGAGTCCTGATTCCTTTGAGGATCCTCAAGCCTTTGCCGAGTCGATTGCGGTAGGCTCTGATGAGGATGAGGATGAAGGTGCTTCTCACGGCTCTGAGGGCCCACTTGGTTCAGCTTATGTGCTTGTATCTCGCGACGGTATCGAGTTTTGCGCACCATCGAAGCTGCAGCCTGAGTCATCACGCATTGATACCTCCATGCGCTACTTCTATCAGGCCTATGAGTTCCCAGGCTTTAGCCTCACTCATGGTTATGTAGCTACTATTGGCAATAAGAAAATCTTAATTGCTTTTGGTGATGTCAACTTCTTTGCCTCAGAGATGATGCAAGAGTACGTAAACTCTCACAAAGATGAGTTTGCATACATTGTTGCTCCAGAGCTGTACACATATGAGGTCGATGCTCCGCAAAAGCATGAGCAGCAAGCTTTAACCTTAAGCGCCATCTTAGATTTACCTTTAATTAGAGTGAATAACTTAGGCTGTGAGGCCGGTGGTAAGCTCTATGATGGTCAGTGCTTGATGATTAAGGACAATGAAGTAGTCTCTCGCTCTGTCCTTTTCTCCTTTAGACCATATGAGATCACCGATATCAAGACTGGCTCAGAGCCAGCTTTAGAGCAATACGATGAGATGCTCAAGGCTGTGGCGATTGGTCTTTGGGACTGGATGAGAAAGACTTACTCTAAAGGCTATGCTCTGTCCATGTCCGGCGGTGCAGACTCGGCTTTATGTGCCACTTGCTTTGCACTCTCTCAGGTCTATGCCATCAAACACTTAGGCGTCGAGAAATATGTAAGCGAGCTTAAGAACTTAGGCGTTAAGTTTGACTACGATGCTTTCACTGAAGAAGTAGTATCCTACGCAGGCTTAGGCCCATATCTGTCAGCTACTAATTCCATCATCATGGATCAGGTAATTGATGCAGTTAAAAAGCACATTATGCCGCAAGTTCTTTACTGTGCTTATCAAGGCTCTGACTACTCAGGCTCGGTAACTGAAACTGCAGCTCGTCAAATGAGTGAGTGCTTAGGCGCGACCTTTAAAAAGTGGTCGATCTCATCAAGTGTTAAGAATTATATTGAGACGGTTCAAGGTGCGCTTGGCTATGAGCTTTCTTGGGAGAGTGATGATTTAGCCTTGCAAAATATTCAGGCACGTTCTCGTTTGCCTAGTATTTGGCTCCTTGCCAACCACAAGGGCTTTTTACTCATGGCCACCTCTAACCTCTCAGAGGCTGCCGTAGGTTATTGCACTATGGATGGTGACACCGCAGGTGGTGTTTCTCCAATTGCCGGTATTGGTAAGAGCAATATCCTTAAAATCAATCGCTATATCACCGCTCAAGGTATTGCTCTGGATGGCTTTGATCAGCGCTTTAAGGTGCCTGCCATGTCATTTATCGTTGCTCAGGCACCAACTGCTGAGTTACGTCCAGGTGGCGAGCAGACTGATGAAAAAGACCTGATGCCATATCCACTGTTAGATACTATTCGTCAGCTCTTTGCCCTCAAGCGCCTCATGCCAGCTCAGATTATCGATGAGCTCATTGCAGGTAAGGGCGATAAGTACAAGGCAGTAACCACTGACCTTAACTTAACTGATGCTGACATCACACGCTTTGTAAACCGCTTCTTTGCGCTCTTCCGTCGCAATCAGTGGAAGCGTGAGCGTTTTGCCACAGGCTTCCACATCGAGAAGGACGATTGCTCACCATCATCCTTCATGCGCTTCCCAGTTCTAAGCGACTCCTTACTCGACTAGAGCAATGCACCCAGTCTTGCTTGCTCGACTAGAGCAAAGCACCAAATTTTGCTTGCTCGACTAGCGTTTATGCGTGCAACTAGCTAAGGCTCAATGAGCTTTAGCTACAGCAAGCAAGCTTAATCGACTAGCTGTAGCAAGTAAGCTTATTCAACTAGCTATAGCAAGTAAGCTTATTCAACTAGCTATAGCAAGTAAGCTTAATCGATATAGGCGCATCAAAGTGCCATAAGGCACGACCATAGCAAAAAGGCCCAACAATGTTGGGCCTTTTGCGTAATGAAACTAACTTTTTTGCTGGCAATGGCCTAGTCGATAGTGCGCTCTTCGTAATCATGTTTGTTGTGCATACGCACTGATTTAGCGGCAGCCTGCTCGGCCTCAAGCTGTGAGGCAATTTCTGAGGCCACTTGCTCCTTAATCTCAGCAATAGCATCGTGAGAGCGAGTTTCTTTGGCGCAAGTAGATGGCGCAGCCTTTAAGGATGCAGGAGCCTTGAGCACAACAAAAAGAGCAATGCACAAAAGTGTACAGCCCGAGAGTAAGAAGATAGAGGCTAGGTTTAAATAGGTTGCAATCGCACCGCCAATGATTGGGCCAATGGTTCCACCCACCTGCTGAGCAGAGAAGAGCATACCAAACATCGAACCACGCTCAAGTGGGCTAGTTAAATTGATGGCCATAGAGTTAGCTGATGGGAAGATGCCAGAAAAGCCTAAACCTACACAGAACTGCAGCATGGCAAAAGGCACTAAAGTGTTAGGAATAAACTGCAGTGCAATTAAGCATCCTGAGGCTGTAAGTCCCGTGACCATAGTGCGGTAAAAGCCAATGGCTTGACCTTTTCGACCCCAAATTGGAGCTGCAATAGCTCCAGCAAAGCCAGATAAAGAGAATACAAAGCCTGAGATCATGATGAGGTTTTCATCCGAGCCGCGTAACTCTCCTACATACAAGGTCAAAATAGGCTGCAAGAGCATGATAACCATGTTGGTAAGGCCAGCCGCAATCAAGATAACCATGACGCCGTCACGATGCAGTAATTCTTTGTAGCTAGTAGGCTTGGCTTTCTTATTTTTGTCAGTTGCAGGTGGTTCTTTAATTAAGACTAAGGTGAGCAATGTGATAATCACTAAGGCGCAACCTGCAATCATGAATGAAGTGCGAATACCAAAGTACTGTGCGAGGATGCCGCCAAAGAGTGGGCCTAAAATACCACCGCAAATATTAGCTGACTGCATCACACCCATAGAAAGACCAACTTTGTTAGCTGGAGTATAGGCTGAGGTCAGGGCTAAAGATGCTGGCCATAAACCGGCTGCAAAGCCTTGGAAGGCACGGACTAAGAAGAGCTGAAATGGAGTTTGAACGAAAGCGCCGGCAAAATAGGTAATGGCAATCATGGTGCTAGAGCGCAACAACATGAGCTTTTTGCCTTTAGAGTCGGACATCTTGCCCCAAATAGGAGCCATCACCGCACAAACAGCAAAGGAGACAGCGAAAATCGCACCTGACCACAGATTAATCGAGTCAGGGGATGCGCCGAGCTCATTTTTGAGGTACAAAGGCAAAAACGGAATTAACATGGTATAACTTGCAGACATCAGCACGACATTGCAGGTCATAAGGCCCAAAACTACTTTCCAGTTCACTAAAAGCTCCAGAAGTCCAAAACAATACGATGGCCTAAGTTCCCAAGTACTATGCCCATGGACTAATGGCATGTAAATGCATTAATTCCATGTGCTTATCTGTGATTATCAATGCTATCTTGCCAAGTGATCTTTTCATGTAGCTGTAATGCACGAACTTAAGTTATCTTCAAAGCCTTCGTAGCACTAGCTTGATTAATTAAAAGAATACAAGACCGTGCCAAAAGCCCAAGGCCTTTAGCCAGATCTATTGCAAGACTGATAATTAACTACAGATACTCAAGCTCACTTATCATATCTTAGATGGCTATAAGACTAAGAGCCATTTGAAGCTAAGTGAGCAGCGCTGTTTAGCAAAATAAATACAGTGTTATGTAGAATTTTGTATCTAAGCATTTTTCATTATCAAGTGCCTTACTCTGACAACTAAGAGCATGCAAATTTTTCAAAATCTTGCAGACACTCTAGTCTCTCTAGCGCCTTGATAAGCATCATTGCTTAGTGCTTAATTTGGGAAGCTATTACAAAGTATATGCTCATTTGAGATAGTGTCTAGCTTGATGCAAAACTTTTTTCACTAGCCCTCAATTACAGTCAAAATAAGACTGATTGAACTGAAAATCACCCATCCTCAATGGCATACAAGCAAGCGCTTTTGCAATAAATTGCAAAGCCGCCGCCACCGACTCACCAAGCAGGCCGCCATCAAGCGCTAGAGCCATCAAGTCAGCGGCTATCAAGCAAGCTGCCATCAAGTTAGCAGCCATCAAACAAGCGCTCAAGTATGCATCCATACAGCAATAGAGCTATCAAGCTTGCGATCAAACTGCCCATCAAGGCAAGTTCATCAAGCAAGCATGGCAAATGGGATACATGTATAGCACTCTTATGCATACAGAGCGGACAGATGCTGTGCTTACGAAGTAAGAGCAATTGACAGCGAGTGAATCTCGATAATCGTGGCAATCCTAACGAGCATAGTTATCGCTAATCAAGAGCTAAAAGTAGCTGACTTTTGTGTAGTTAGGTAGTAATTGCGGGACATTAATTAGCTGATTTTATGGCTGCAGGCGGGAAAAGATGGTAGGAACTGCTCGCCTGATTAAGTGGGACGAGATAGGCGAGCAGCACTTGCTGGAAAGATAGGTTGTAAGGCTTTAAGCTTGCCAAACGGCAGCAAGCTATTAAGTGCGTTTGTTGTTGAGCTCGGCTATGTGGATCAGCTGAGACTTGCGCTGCTGTTTAGCTTGATTGGCTAGACAATTTGATTATTTGGGCGCAAGCTTAAGCGCGTAAAATAGTTAAAGGAGCTTACAGATACCAAGGATGACATCATGCTAGGTAGCTTAAATCCCATGCCAACCACAAAAAGCATGACCATAACGATGTAGCCAGCATCCTGTAGATGGATAGTTCCGCCAGATGCAATATAGTTATTGATTCTGACTGTAAGCAGTCTAATCACGTCTATACCAATGATGTAGATGATGGTGAGGGTCATCAAGGCTATACCTGTAGCTAATACGGCTCTAAAGTAGCTAATAGCTAGACCACGAGTAGAGGCAAGAGCGCCAAAAGGAATTAGAATCATGCCGGCTACACACAAGAGCATTGACCAGACGTAGAGAGTGACATAGCGCAAGATAAAGGCAACTAAGAGCACAAACATTACAGTTAAGAAGACGTAGTAATAAACTTTGCTCTTGCCGGCCATTTGCTTGGCGTAATTGTCGGCTAAGGTAAAGAACGACTCAATTAACTGCAGCATGCCCTCTAAGTTTCCTCTATGCTCATCACCAGCACCAAGTTGAATTAATGAGTTGATGACATCCGAGGCAAATTCATAGCCATTGAAAATGAGAAAGTAGATCGCACCAAAAGTTAGAATAATGCGGATCATGGCTGTGAAGATGTAGAAGTAATCGGCATGTCTTAAGATAGCCTTAGACCCCTCGATTACCAGGCTAATAGCGCCTAAGTAGAACATCATAGTCTGACAAAAACTCATGATGCTCATACGCATATCTAAAAGCTTGTATTCATAGAGCTTAAGCACTTCTGCAAGACTGATTTCATCACTAAGACTAGTGCTTGCTGCCTTGCACTCAATGCTCATTAATGCAAGGACAAGCGCAGTTAGCACAAGATAAGCGCCGCTCACATAAAGAGTGTGCATTGCGCTTTTATTAGGCTGTGCATTGCCGAATTGCTGTGGCAACACCATATCTTTAACCTCACTGACCATGCACCTTTGCATTTTGCACTTGTGCATTAACTTTGTGGATAGAGCACCTTCCACAGTTTTGGATAAATTGCCATCCATAGGTTTTGGATAAAACACCTTCCAGAGTTTCTGGAGAAAACATCATCCCATGCAGGTAGATAAAACAAGATCACAGACAACAGCCACAAAGTGCGCTTCTCTTGGTTAGATGAAGGCTTAGCTACTAAGCTTAGCTATTAAGCTAAGCTAAGCTGAGCTGATGGGGCACTGCTGTGTGGCTATGGCAAGCGAGTGGGGAGAGTTTCTACTTTTTTGGAAGTGCTTTTGGCAACCTCTCTAAAGTAAAACTCATCTGCCAGGACTTGATTGCTCTGCTTAGCTAGTGCATGTCCTTGCAGCTTAGTAAGCTGCGCTACTTGTGCATTGAGATCAATCATGGAGGAGGCTACTGAGCCGTTAATCTTTGACAGACCATCTAATGTGGCGGCTTGTGAGTTAGTGTTTTGTGTTTCATCTGCAATGCGTTGGAGCTTATCAATCTGCACTAAGAGTTTGTCATTCATTTGCTCGGCATTTTTATAAGCCTGCATGGCCTGAGAGATGGAGCTATCCTCAAGATTTTGTAAGGTCTGAGAGAAAGTACAATTGCCCGATTGCATGCACTGATCCCAGGCTTGAGCTTTTCTAAATGAGGTGTAATAGCGATTAGCTGAGCCAAACTCATCCCAGATTGCTTTGGAAGCGTAGAGCATGGCCATAGTATCTTGCTGCAGCTTGTGAATATACTCCCAGGTGTATTTGTTATCCATGGTGTAATTCTTGTCCATGAGCATTTGCGTATCACTAGCAATGGTATTACCTGAGAGCAGCTCATTAATTTGCCTAGCCTGATTGATGTTATCGCGAGCCCATTGCTCAACGGCTAGCACTTGCTCCTGTATAGTCTGAGCAAGTACAGCACCATCAAAGACCGGCATTGCTCCATGAGCATTGGTACAATTTAGTCCCAAAATAAGAGCCACAGAAAGCTTAATGCTAGATGCTGCATGATAAGATGGGCCTCTTTTGAGTTGCGATGATGCTTTAGATGCAAGGCTTTGTAAAGCCTTACGCTCATGCATATTTAAGAAAATAGGCTTGATGGCGTTGCTAAACAATCTGCGAGCGACGCTTAAGGCAAAAAATAAAGAATCTTGGTGCTTAGACATAGTTAATCGGACCACAAGGGCCATGAGCATAGTCAAGCTCACCGCCCCTTGGAGCCGTCCTCCTAAAAAAATATAGAGTTACAAGGGCTTTTATCCCGATCTAGAGCTTTAAATCAACAAGTAGTGGCAGCTGTTTGCGTGCATGAGTTTGCCTGTAAGTGCTTAACAAAGCGCTGCCGTGCATTGATATAGGCTGCGATAGCTAAGAAATTTTCAAACTTAATAGCTCGTTCATTAGTGATATGGTGCAAGCGGCAGTCATACAGCAGGCAAGCATCGTTATCTAACAGCTCAGGGCTGCTAAAGAAGCGCTTGTTCTCTTTGGAGCGATTGATATCGTGCTCAATTTGCATAGCGGCTAAATCATGAGGCACATCTTTGATGGCATCGCGATTAAACAGCTGTGCGGCGGTATAGTCTCTAAAGAGAGTGAAGCTATCTTGCATGATGGAGCACCACTCATTGTCCTTGCTGTAATCAAAGCACAGACGATAAAGGCCTAGGAGACGGACAAACAGACGGATCTTGGGGCTGACTTCAACATCAAGCGGCATGGCGCTAACTTCATAGTTATTCACTGGTTCAAAAGGCACATAGTTATGCAAGCTACGATGGGCACTATCTAAAGCACAGAGAGTCTCATAGAGCTGTGCAATGAGTTTGATACTCATATAACGATAGCCAGCTTCTGTGAAAATCTTCATGACCTCATCTTGGTAGCTCTGTTTGGCAAGAGCTGCACCGCCATGCTGCTTCTTGCTTTGCAGTGCACAGCTATACTCACTAGAGAGCGACTTAACCTTTACGCTAATGTCATGTACTTCATCTTGAGAAAAGGCAGCTTGTGAGTCGTACAAATGCTTTATATAGCCTTTGTTTTCAAAGGAGTGAAAGTACGATCCATCAGATGCTTTGATGTTGATAAACTTGCCATTGGACAGGGCATACACAATAGGCCTCAAAGTAGTATCTGAAGCATACTGGCTCATGGCATTGCAATTGAGTGACTCTTCAAAGCCATGCTCAAACTCATCGCCATGCACAAGCTTTGCAACACCTTCAAGTCCATTGCTAGTAGCCTCAGCAATACCTTCAAGTCCATTGCTAGTCACCTGAGCGCCATCTTCAAACACGGCCATGGCATCACTTGGTATGTTCATATCGCTAAGTGGCTTATCCATGCTGCTAACAGCCTTAGCAGCAGCGGCCTTGGCAGAAGATAGAGCATGGTTTGATGTAGAAGAAAACTTAGATGTTTTGCTCTTTACTTGATTCTGCTTGTCAAAGTCAGGGAGTCTGTCAAAGAGCACTTCTTGTATAGCGCGTTCTTTAATGGCATTGAGGTGCTCAAAGACTCTCTCTACGATAGCTGCAGCAGAGGTAATGCTATGTGACAGAGTGAGGCAGTCATTAGACTCAAAGTGCTCAATGAGCTTAAGGCCTTCTTCATAACAAGAGCTATCTAATGACTCATCGTTTAAAGAGACGAGTACATTGTCGATAGTGCTCTTAGCTTTGAATTTTGGCTCATAGCTTACTTTGCGCTTTAACTTGTTCCATTCGATCGTTGGGGCAACAGCTTGAAGTAGTCCCATATCCACGCCACTAGGTAGTACATAGCTAATATGTCTATGATCGTACATACGCAAATCAGTGCGTAGCCTCTAGTTAAAGAGGCCCGTGTGCTGCCCTCCAATGTAAAAGTTTTAAAGTTTGCCAAGAGCACAAACAAATCCGGTCAACAGTGAACGCTGCACCAGCGCAACGAAGCACTAAACTACCCGTACTAAACTGCGTCGCACTAAGCTACGTCGTACACGCGCAACCATGCAAACGCTAGCGCTTGTAGCAGCAAGCATTAGCTATCAATGGGCATACCTTAAATAAGAGTCAGGAATTAGCCTCGCTTAAGTGATGCTCTATGTGCTTATGCTTGGGCTTGGCAAAAGGTTTTTGGATTAAATCAACTTAGTTTGCAAAGTTGATATCTTGCATGAGCGTGATATTGAACTCATAGCCTGGTTTGATAGTGAGTGTCGGCGCGATATTCATATTGCGCTCGATAATCTGCGTGATAACACGACCCACAGATTGGCCAAGGCCTTGGGAAAGAGCTCCGTTGAGAGTGAGATCGCCATTAGCGTCACGATCGTTATCATCAACGCTCAGAGCAATGCCGGCAGTGACACCGCCTAATAAAATGGCATTGCCAAGAATTTCAAAGAAGCGATTGTCTACATTAGCGCCAATGCCGGCATAACCATCTCGTGAACTTGCAGGCATTGATCCTAATTGCATAGAGCGACCGTTTGGGAAGATAAGGCGATTAAAGCCAAACATCATGCGCTTTTGGCCACGCATTGGACCTGAGGCATATTGGCCTAAAAGCTTGGAGCCTTTAGGAATGAGTACATGCTCGCCGCTAGTAGAGTCATAAACATCTGATATTACCTGGGCTTGTACCATACCCGGAACATCAGAGTTAACGCCAGTTAAAAGTACGCATGGAACTACTGATCCTTGCATTAAAGTAAAGGCAGAGGCTGCTTTTTGCATGGTGGTATCAAAGTGTGAACCAGCATAAGCAAGCGAGTTATATGCATCCATAGTTCTGCCATCTAAAGCAGTGCCTAAAGAGCTTGCACCTGATGTATAAACGCCACTGTCGCTAGATAAGGAAGCTGAGTTAATGGCATTTAATCGTGCTGAGGCATTGTTTAGATATTGCTGAGCATTAACCCCAACTGCATGACCATCACGTGCTGCTTCGTAGCCATGGCCAGAGACAAGTTTTGTAGAGGCAGCTAGATTGGTCTTGTCTTGCATGACAGACTCAACTGCTACAGATGAGGACAAGGCCTTAAGTAGTGCTGAGGCACGGCGCTCTTGCAGTGCTTTGACAGCTTTATCGTGGGCACTCTCAACTACTACCGCTGGTGCTTGGCTCTCAATTTGTACCCGTGCAACTTTCTCTTGAGGTTGTGGCAGTAGCTCCTCAGCTTTATGCTCATTAAAGCTTGCGCCTTCATAAAGTCCGGTGTAGTTAACTAAGTCGCTTAAGAAGTCATCAGTTGAGGTTAAAGCGATATGCTCTTTTTCTGAGGATGACTTAAGCTCAGTTAAGATTGCTGAGCTATGGGCAGTTGTTATCGCATCCTCTTCATCTTCCATAGTTTGACTACGCTCAGATTGGCCTAAGGAGCTGAGCATGGAGAGCACACTGACGCCTGCAGATATACCCAAAAGCAGGTACAAAGGTGCTTTAGTTGCTCGTGAGGAGCTAACTTTTTGATTAAGGCATTCCATAACAATTACGCAATCACACCCAAACTACAATCAAGCCAAGCCCAGCCATAAAGCCAAGCCTGTCCAAACCAAGCTAGCCGTAAAGCCAAGCCAAGCCAAGTTAAGCTAAACCAAGCACAGCACATCACAGCTTAGTGAAGCAAGCCTAGCGAGCATGTCATCAAGAAAGGTGAAATTGCGTCTCCATTTTTAAGTTTAAGAATATGTACAGCAAGATCTTGGTCGCTAACTCATGGCTTGAGATTGCTAATACGCTCATTGCCATGAGATAAGATTTGGCAATGAATCTGTGTGCAAGACCAAGAGTTAAACGTGCTTGCAAGGCGCTAAGCACTTAGCGTTTGGTGCTCATATGGCGCATCGTTAGGTTTAGTGGTTAAGTGCTGTACATAAGACTTAGTTAAGTAATTCATTACATCTTTGGATAAATACTTAGATAAAGCAAAGTGGCCATAGTAGGCTGCAGGGCAATCATAATGTGGTGCACTATGATCCTCATGTGGCTGCACGTACTTGAATATCATTAAGTTCTTGTAGTCATTCTTCATTAGCTGCTCTTCATATGGAGCGAGGTATTTAGTTAAGTACTTAGAAGAGGCAAAGTCCGACAGATCGGTTAAAGGTTTTAAAGTTAAATCGAGGGTTTTACCTTCGTTAACCATGGCAGTGACCTTAGCAAAAGTAACTTCATCACTATCAGTAACTTCCCAAGGGTATGCATCTGGTACGGTTCGTTTCTTGGCCTCATGGATGGCTGCAGCAAACTGACGGCTAAAGAGCTCTTCTTCATCCTTGGTGTACTTAGTTCTAATAGTGCCATCATGAGCAAAGTAAAGCTGGTGCTCATCAAAATTGAAGCCCTTGGCATCCAAACGCTCTTTAATCCAGTACTTATCCTTTGTATGAGCTATTGGTGAGACATCATGTAAAGCATCCTGCTGCTCTTGTGGATGGACCTTAATACACATGTAGTTAAGGTAATCAAGATCGGCCCTGAACAGGTCAGGATTGGTCTTAGCGGCATCAAGTGCCAGCATTTGCTCAAGCTCAATACGTTTAGCTTCTTGTAATTCAGGATGAAACTTCCAGATTACAGAGTTGCCATATAAGTTTTTGTATTGAATATCTCTGACAAAGCCTTCAAGCGGATTGTTGTTACTTACCTTTTGTGGCTTAATACTCACTTCCTTAAGTTGGTCAGGGATGGGTATCGGATCTTGTTTGCTCGCTAATTGTCCGGTGCTGGTATTTTCTAGTTCTGACTTTTGCCTCACCTTGTCCTTAGCCAAATCCATAGCCTCACCAAGCCCCATGGCATTGGCAGATGATATGCCCAAAAGGCGACTTAGCCAGTTTGCTCCAATAGATCCCTTGCGCTCCTCGCTCTTTACGCCATTATCTTGAGCACTCAAGCTGCTATCAGGCGCACTCATCCTAGTTTTGGTCTCATCAGCAACACTTCCCTTAACCTCGGCAGCGCCTTTATTCATCACTGACTCACTTAGCAGCGTGCCAGTTAATGAAGATCCCTCGACATTCTGATTCACTCTAAGCTTTGCGCTCATCATGTCTAAAGATGGTAAGAGACTCTCACTGCGCTTGCTAGCACCTGAACTCTCACCTTGCTTAGATGCCGCATTAACATCATTAACCTGAGCTAGTGAAGTGCCTTCGCTCTTGGCATTAGAGCTAGCGATCGCATTGGCATTGGCATTTGCAGATGCCTTGCTTGAGGCAGCTGATGCAGATGTTGATGCGTAAGCTGCTGGCGATGCAGAGTTTGTTGTGGCGCGGGCGATGGCCTTGCTCTTAGTCTTGTTTACTGATCTTGATTTATTTGAGGCCTTTAACTTAGCTGATTTGCTTGCTTTAGTTGCTGTGCTAGTTGAGGTAGCGGCAGCAGCGATTGCACCAGTGATGTTGGCAGTGGCCTGAGCGTTTTCATCAATAAACAGATCTTGAGTTTGCTCAATGGTCTGTGCACGGTATGCATTTAACAGTTGCTCTTGGGCTTGTGCCTCAAAGTCTTGAGCGCTGCGGTATTGATTAGGCTCGGTAAGCTTGCTGCGGTAGAGGGCCTTCTTGTGCGATAAGACACTCATTGGTCCTAAAGACTCGCCTTGAGTGGTGTAAAGACGAGAGAGCTTGAGCTTATTGGTATTCACATTAACCATGTAGATACTGTCATCTTGAGATTTGATTAAAGAGCTGTTAACGACAGTTGCTCGACCTTTGCAGCTTGCTTTACTCCGGCATACTGCAGCACCATGCTGCTGCATGACATCAGCTAAAGCCTCATAGTGCTGCTTAAGTTCATCAGTAGCTTTATCATCGGCATACACTGCAAAGGTAGTGCGATTTAATGCATAGTAGTGAGACAGTGCTGGGACAAAGTCTAAGCAGACATATTTTGAGTACAGATACTGCTGTTTAAGCTCGAGTTCATGGCTATCGATCTGAACACCACCAAAGTCACGAAATGAATTAGCAAAGTCATTTAGGTTGCAAGCATTTAACAGTATGGTTGAGCAGGCAGCAGTGAGTGCAAGTGCAAGCTTGCTGCGAGATAAGATGCACTGATGCTGTTTGGAGTTAATCATAATTAATCGCAAACCTCTCTTAAGAGGAGTAATTGCCTAGAGCGCAATAAAACAAGTGTTATGAGTGTGAGCACTGTGGGTGATATTAAGAATTGCGGATAATATCGGCGCTCATAGCTCGTCCTGAGTCTTCATTTCCAATAAAGAGGCGTAGATGGCGTGGAATGCCATCGACCACAAAGTTATTGCCCAGCAAACGATAGTTAGTGACTGCAGTGGCGTCTTCAGAGAAGACATGGGTTTGCGTCACCTCAACTATGGCTGGCAACATGCCCTCAGAGAGCTTTTGCGGCATTTGTACATAAGTATGTTTGCCATCATTAAAGACACGTAGCGGAATGACTTCCTTATCGCCACTGACCTGATAGTTAAAGTCCAGGCCAGAAAGTAGTGCTACAGAGCTTTTAGCGCGTTTGCGTCCAGGTATAGCTGCAGTCTCTGATACATACTCATCTTCATCAGCTAACGCTAGCTCCTCGCCACTTGCTGACAAGTTCAGCTCGTTATTACGTTTGCGGGCGAGCAGTTCGTTTTTGATGTTTTGATAGCGCTGCATACTCTGTTCGGTATAAATAAAACTTACATTAGGCATGAAGTCTTTTGCTGAGGACTTAATGTCAATGGAGTAACTGCGCTTATCAGTGTAGATAGTGAGATTAGACTCAAGACCAATGTCGGTAGGTTTAATCGTTACATGCTCTACCATGCCTTGAGCAGAACCATGAGCTGATCTGCCTACAACCCATCGAGCTGAATCGCCAGTTTGCACATCTACCACGCTCTCGCCAGGTTCAAGTGAAATGTCACACACATGCAGTAAAGAACACACAACGGTAGGCCTGCCTGCACCATAGACAAAGCGTACTTCGCCAGGGCGTTCAACGATTGGACGGCTTACTGCTGACTTTTTAGCTTTAGGATTGTTAGATGCCTCTAAAGCCTTAAGAATCTCAATATCTTGCTTAGATAGAGTATTTTGATTACCTCCTAAAGCGATGATGTCATCAAGGGCACTATCAGCATGAGCAAGACTAAAGCAAGTAGGCACACTAGTAAGCAGCAAGGCGCTCATGCATAAACAGGCACAGGTATTAAGCTTAAGATGCGAAAAAGTGCGCTTACCCAGCATCCTACTTCCCAGCTTGCAAGTATCCTGCATGCTAGTACCCAGCATGCTTGTACCATGCATGGCTTGATGCCGCCAGGTGTAGTTTGGAGCTGCATTGGTAGCAGCAAACTCGTATACAGCTGCAGCTTCATCAGATGCTGCTGCAGGGGCTGCTATATTATTTTGAAAAGACTTGCGTAAGTTCATAAGTACTCCCAGAAGGCCTGCTAGTTAGTTTTAAGTGTAGTTATCAGGCGATCACGTCTGAGATTAAGAGTTCGGATATGTACAGCTGCAATGGATTGTCTAAGTAGTTAGCGGCAGTCTTTTGATTAGCATCAGCAAAGCTAAAGCTAATGAGTGCTCGCTTTTTATGGACTTTGACTTTGAGATCGCGCTTAGAGCTAATCGACTCTTTCCAGTCCACTTGCACAGTGTGGTTGTCTAGATGAATTAAGTTGGCAATATCAACTTGCACCGACAAACCACCGAGGTTGGTGCTCATGGGATTATTGTCTGTGTAGAAGTTATTGATCTTTTGGTGTACTGCCGAGCCTTGCTCAATATAGGCATAGACCTTATTGATAAGCTGTGCTTGCAGTTGTTTATCCAAAGTTACAGTGCGTAAGTCGCGGATAAAGTCAGACACGAGTGAGTCGATGACCGCTGCTGGCACCTCTTCTTTTGAAGTGAGCTTGTGACTAATACGCCCTTGATTTAAGACCACACCATGTGAGTCCACACTAATCAAATAAGGCTCAATGATGCTTTGCTCGGTGCGGTTGATGTAGGCTGCGAGCAGAAGAAAACTTAAAGAGAGCGATAAAACGCACACTGAGGCTACGCTGCCATGTCGCTTAAGTTCATTTACGGTACTTACCACCTTGGCAAGTCCCGAGAGTCTTACAACTCCATTTTGCTGTTTCATAAAAGCCCTTCAATGTAGGCCCAATCTAAAGGCTAGTGCTTCTCATTGCCTAATGAGGCGCAGAGAACTCATTGCCTAATGAGGCACCGACTAAACCATGCCATTACAGGCGTGGACTAAAGATGCTTTAACGCTTGGCGTAAAAGCTTTGGTTTGAGTATTGGCAATGCGCGGTGTAGTAGTTTTTGTAGCGCAAAGATCTCAGCCACACCTGGCGCATACGTGTATCGTATTTGCCCATTTGATAGAGGCAAAAGTAGATCATCAAACACATGGTGAATGTGATGATTAAGGTGACGAAGTTGTACGTGAAGATACTTAAGGTGACTAAGGCTAAGGTGTTACACATAAACAGCTCACGGTCGCAGCCTAAGATCTGCGTGCAATTGCCTAAAGCCTTATAAACTCGATGTTCTCGCATAAACTAAATCAGCAAATTGTCTGTCTGTATGAATGTGTCAGAGCTATCTTCTAAGCTTGCTTGAGTGCTGTTTCTTTGGTCTTTAACAAAGCTAAAGAAAAAGATGACGTTTAAAAACAAGATCAGCACTGGAGCAATTCAGGATAGGCGCGTGTCTTTAAGGTCAAGGTGGCTTGGCATAAAGCCTTTTAAAGTGCGACTTGAGAACTCAAAGAGCTGTAGTTCTAAATCACCATTGCTGCCTTGTGACATCTTTACGGTAAGCTCGTTATTCATCAGAGGTAGTGGTGATGACTGATAAGAGTTAAGGTCATAAACCTCGCTTAGAGCGCTTAAGGTCTTGTTAAAGTAAGGGTGAGAGCTATACACACTTTCCTTAGGCACAAAGACGGATGGATGCTTGTACTTATCGGTGTCTTTGGTATTGGAGTTATTGGCATTAGACTGATTAGAAGAGTCCATACCATAGCCATTAAGAAGGCCTGAGATAAAGCGATCAATATGCTCTTCGTATGTAAGATCAGGATTGATGGCTAAGAAGTCTTGTCTTAACTCCTCAAGTGCCTCATCTACAACAATTAAGTCATGTGATGAGTTTGCGCTGCTCTGTCTTTGCTGAGCAAAAACTGAAGGCTTAAGCTCTCTACGTGCCATATCCTGAGCTTGCTTGTTATAAGCAGCGCTGTTGTATGCTAAAGAAAGTGGATCAGAACCATTAGCAGCACGTGGATCTACTGCTGGCTTAGCGCTTTCATTTAGCGCTGCAGCTGCTGCAGCATCGCTGTCAGATGCGAAAGTTCCTGTGGAAGTATCGGCCTTGTGTGAGTGCTCCGCTGCGTACTTTTCAGCAGTATTCTGTGCACTTTCTGCTGCAGTATTCTGTGCGCTTGATTTTGCATCTGCGCTCTTAGCGTCCACAGGTGGATTGATAGAAGCGCCATTAAAGAAGTTGGTCATGAGGGAGTTAGCGCCTAGCAAGAGAGTCATCACCAAAATTATGTAGATGATAGAGCGCATAAAACGGCTGATTTCACCACCAGCAAAGATGAGGGTAGCGCCACAACCAATAATGCCTAAAAGCGCAATGGTAAAGGCAATTGGGCCGGTGGCTGAACGCTGCAGAGCTGAGAGCCACACTTCATATGGCAGACCTGAACCGGCGCTAGCTGCTGAGGCATTTGCATCGGGCATACAAAAGATGCTCAGATACACAATGAGCAGCATGACTGATATATAGCTTAATGCCATTAACAAGCTGATGGTAAAAGTAGACAAACGTGGTGCGGTGCAGTCAGCATATGAACAGTTAGCAGCACCATGGCTACGAGTATTTCTATTTACAGCATCTGACTTTTGTCCATGCGGATTCCACAGAAGTACTCCATCAGCGCTGTATGAGGCGAGGGTAGCATCAACACATGGTTGCTTAGGAGCATGACTGCTAGTGGCAGTATTGTTAACTTGAGGGGCTAAACGAGCTCCGAAACAGGCTAGTGACATAGTAAAAACTCCAGAGGCCAAGGCCTCTTTAATACATTTGAATGTCTGAATAGCTCAGGCAGTGTTGTTCGTTTTATGTATGCAAATACGATAAATATCGTATTTGTATGAGTGCAGTAAGCTTAATTTGGGCGTGCAAAGGCCTAGGGTGCTAGCCTTGCTAAGCATCAGCATCAGCATCAGCATCAGCATCAGCATCAGCATGGACTTAGTCCATGCATCGGCCGTAGCTGAATTCATTGGGCTGTGCTGTGTCTAATGGCTGCGGCTTAGCACCTTTATCTTTGAACTTTGAAAAGCGTGGATTGCTAGGCGCTGCTACGTCCTAAGCGTGTACATAGCTGACGCTGATACACTTGAGAGAGGAGTGCAGCGTCCTGATGGAGTGCCCATTTAGAGTGGGGAGTAATGCTCTTGTTTAAGAGTCGGTGGTAGTAATTTGTTTTGCTAAAAGCAAGATCATTTAGCTCAGTTGACCAAGCTGCATGCACGAAAGCCTGGGAATGAGCAAGGGCATTGGAACAAGTCATAAATAATTGGAAAACTCTTAAGCACCGCAAAATTGGTGATAGAGTCTTCCGCCTCCGAAAAGCAAAATTAGTTGCGCATATTGAAGCTTGACTAAGTCGAGCTTGCAGCTTTGTAATCTGTCTTGATTTGCAATCATCAAGGCTATGCATAAGTAACACATGGCCTTAGTTACAAACTGGCGTCTTCTTCAGTGAATCCAACCAATGAAAGCTATTGAGTGTTAGCGCAGCAGCATAAGCAACTGCGTGGCTAAAGCTAAGGGAACGTAAGCGCCAAAGCATAGGCTCTGTGCACTTTCAGTTGGTAGATATCGTGAGAACTACTTAGGCGGTGGCGGGGGCGCTATTGAATGCTGCTCGGGTCATCGTCTTTTGAGGCAATGATAGACCCATGGGCGGATTTTCAAAAATTTGCCGAAATAATGATTCATAGTAGATTCAAATGTACGTTTGGGCATTTTGCTAAGGTGATTGCTATTTAGACAAAGCAGGCTTAGTTATTTGACAAATTTGCCATATTTGTATCTATTTAAATGGCTTAAATACGGCGTTTGTCAGCATGACAGTGACAGAAGTGGCCATAGTAGTGCTGAAAAGCAAGTGTGAGCTCGATCACGCTTGGTTAGCGATTTTTGCATGAGCCGTTTGTGCAGGCTTGAATGGCGTATATATGGGCTTTTAGTAGCTACTTTGGGGTGTGGAGTGAAAGTGCTTGCAAATTCTGTGAGCCAGTTCTCAATTATTAGGCCTTTAAAAGTGGTATACAAAATCCGTTTTACAAAAGAGAGCTTGGTGGGCACATGTTAAAAGTGTGAACTACCATTCAAAATCGATACAAGATTTTGAAATTTCGTGCAGAAAATATTTTTTGTGCTATGGCGTCATTTACGGCTCTTGACGAAAGCAAATTGCTGTAGTCGCAATCAAAATAGGCGGGCTTTATGGCTAAGCTAAGTCACAATGCGCCGCAATCGTGAAAAATGTCGGCAAAAAGTGTGATCTCAAAAGCTCAAAAATCTCAAGCCATCATAGATGCAATCTAGCCTCATGGCTGGTTTTAGATGAAATTTTTGGCTAAAAATCGACCTTAAGCTAAGTAACAAAAAAGATTGCTCATAAACAAAGTTAATTACAGTGCAATTGCATCAAAAGCTTATGAGGGCTGACGATACGCCACTACTGGGCTATAATCTAAGCTTAACTGTATTGTCAACATGCAAAGGCTAGCGAAAGCGGCAGTAGCTGCACGCTAGTTAAGATAGTAGTCTGTCTTAGAGCTATGCCTTTTGTGATGTAATTGCTAGGCTAACTCTCATGCATATTAAGCATGTGCAAAACAAGACAAGGCAATGAAGGCAATGAAGGCAATGCTACGTAAGGAAAAGCAATGCCTGCCATTCTTGAGCAACGCTTGCCCTTTCTAAGCTGCACGTGCCATTGTTTTGCAACGCTCACGCTTTTGTACAGTCGCTTATAAGCATGGTGCACATAGCATCTGAAGATGCTGTAGCCTCAAGCATTGTTGCTGAGCATGACTAAGCTTAGTATTGAGCAAGGATAGGCTTTATTCATAACCTGTCTGATGCTCTAGGATTTTTAGGCACAAAGTGCCGCATCTTGCTAACCATGAGGTTTAGCAAGATTACTTGCATATATTGCTTAGTATGCAAGTTTAAGGATTTTGGTGTAATGCCTGAGGGCATTGCAAACAAGCTTTTGCAAGTACTTGCTTGCACATAAAAGATAATGGCAAGGTAGGCATCATGAGTTCTGTATGTAGATATGATGTACCGCCATATGTCTATGGGTTAAGGGAGAATAACCAGTGAAGTTTAAGGTAGGATTTATCTTTTTGCTTGGTATGCTGACAGGTACCATTGCAACAATGTTGTTAACCAACGCAATGGCTGACGAGGCTAGTTTGCAGCGTCAGCTTGATGCGCAGCAGCGCACCATGAATGCTCAGCAAAATCAGATCTATCAGCTGCAGCAGGACATTGCGACCTTACGTGGTGAGCTTGAGCAATTACGTTATTTAGCAAGCCGCCAGGGTGGAGTTTCAAGCTCAAACAATAACACTGTAGTCAATCTTCCAGTTGGCAATACCCCAAGTGCAGCTCCTGCAGCTCCAAGCAACAATGCTGCCTCATCTTCAACTGGTAAGCTCACTGGCGTAACTGATGAGTCTCGCAAGGCTTATAACGATGCTTATGCCAAGGTACAGAATAACGACTTAAATGGCGCAGCTGCTGCATTTAAGGCCTACGTTGAGAAGTATCCAGACAATGCCTTAACTCCAAATGCTTGGTACTGGCTCGGTCAGGTTCAGTACTCTCAGGCAAACTACGAGCAGGCACGTTTAAGCTTCTTAAACGTAGCTCGTTTTGCCGACTCACAAAAGCGTCCAGATGCCTTATACAAGCTTGGCATGATCTCTAAGTTCTTAGGCGATAAGGATAAGGCTACTCGCTACTTCCAATTAGTAGTTCAGACTTATCCAAACGATGCCGCTGCTACTTTATCTTCACGTGAGCTGCAGCGTCTTAAGTAATTGCATATCGCGCCGCACCCACGCAAAAAGCTCAGCTAAGCAGCGCTTGACGCTAGCAGATGCGGCACGATGAGAGTAGATAGAGGCATCACTACACTACTCTAAACATTCTGACGATAAGCTAGGATTAATTTTGTAGCTATGGTCCACTCTCGCTAAAGAGCGCTATGGGGGGCAACGCCCTCGTGCACGAAGTTTAGAGGCTTCATGTTAGAGGGATGCAAGCATGTAGCTTAGATGACTTTTGTCAGATGGATTAAAGCATTTGCTAAGCCCAACAACAAAAGCTACAGCTTAAGCAAGTTACAGCTGAGGCATTGCATAGTTCAAGGCATTAGCTAAAAGTAGCACTATGCAGTCTCATGCATCGTATCTGTAAAGTGCTTGCTTAGATAGTGATATTGTGGTGGCAAAGCAAACTTGGCTTTTATTGTCGAAGCTGATGACAGCTACTAAATTAAGAGTCTAATTAGCACTTTTCTTGTGTTGCAACGGAGAAATAGATGCTCAAGAGCATAGTTTCAGCATTAAGTCAGCGTTTACCGGTAAAACAAATTACTGGTAATCCTACGCTCCATTGCACCCAAAATCTTTATAAACACTCTGCAGTAAACGAATTTAAGAGCTCTTGTAATTTCTCCCATGCATCTGTTGCCAACACCGCAGCAGATACTACTAAGCAAGAGCAAACTCACTCTAACTGCGCTGCAGTGCGTGCTAATACATCCTCTAAGGCCTTTAGAAATACAGCTAAACGAGCCAACAAATCATCAAGCAAGACAGCTAATCGAGCTAGCAAATCATCAAGTAAGAGCCGTAAGCACTCTAATAAGCACTACAAGGCCTCCAAGTCATATAAACAAAGCCATGTCGTTGTTCGCAATGGCAAGGATGAGGTTTGCAGTAGCCTTGCTGCAGTGTCTTTAGCTACATCAGCTCAGGAAAAAAGCTGTTTAGCTTCATTGGCTGCTAATCAATCTCTTGAATCTAAGCTCAAGCCAAGTTGCGTAGCTCAATGTGTGCGCCAAGAGATTAATAAGACAGCAAAGACTGTTGCCATGAACTTTGGCAGCGAGAAAGACTTTGCCTCTAGCGTTGCTGCGGGCGTACCTTCTATCTTGGATGGTGGCAAGGCAGATGCGCTAGCATCTTCTGTCGCAGCCCACGCAGCTCCTGTTACATCTCCATTAGCCTCGTTTATGGCGGTGGGTGGTAAGTACTTACGTCTGTCTGTATGGGCAGCTATGCTTGGCTGTGCATCGGTGGCACTTAGTTCATGCTCGACTAATGATGATTTGCCTGAGCGTGAAGTTTTAGTTGAAGATCCTGTGTCCTTTAGCGTTAGTGGTGTATCTGGAGAGCTGTTAACTAATGTTGAGGCGCACTTAGGATCTCTTGCTGTTATTCCAAAGAAGCGTGCCTTTTTCTATATTCGTGAGATTAAGGAAGTTACCACTAAGGCCTTACGTGCCTATGGTTACTATCATCCAAAGATCAAAGTTACTCTGCCTGAGAAAGACAAAAAAGAAGATACAGTAGTTAAGGTTGAGGTAGAACAAGGCAAGCCTTTGTACATTCGTCAGTCTAGGATTGAGGTTTTAGGCGAGGGCGTTAAGTACAAGGTCTTTGAAGATCTGCTTAAAAATACTGAACTTGGCTCATACAAGATTCTTAATCATGGTGTCTATGAAGAGCTAAAGAACGCTATTCATAACACAGCTTTATCCATGGGCTTCTTTGACGGTAAGTTCACCTCAAAGCGTATTATGGTTTATCAAAACCAAAACTTTGCTGATATCGAGCTCGTTTACGATTCTGGCAAGCGTTATGACTTTGGTGAACTCATCATGAATGACGAGACTGCTGAGCTCTATAAGCCAAGCCATCCGCTACAAAACTTTAAGACAGGCGATAAGTTTGCCACTAAGAAGATCAATAACTTTGTATCTTCTTTAAATCAGACTGGCTATTACAATTCTGTAGACGTGCGTCCGGTATTGGATAAGGCTGAGAACTTCCAAGTGCCAGTAGAGATGCATTTAGAGCGTCGTGCCAATAACAATATGCGTATTGGTCTTGGCTACAGCACTGATGAAGGCCCTCGTGTATTGCTTGAGTGGAATAAGCCACTTTTGAACTCTCGTGGTGACTCATTAAGCACTCTGATGACCTTAACTAAGATCACTCAGGATGCACAGCTCGTTTACAAGATCCCTGGCGAAAATCCAAATCTTGATTATTACACCATTAATGCAGCTCAGACTCATACTGACTTTAACGACACTTTATCTGATCGTACTCAGCTTGCGGTGCACTATATTGCTAATCAGACTGGTCGTTGGAGACGTGATTATGCCTTGCGTTTGGAGTATGAAGACTTTGATCAGGCAAAAGAAGAGGGCCGTACTCTCAACTTAATGCCGGCAGTGTCTTTTACCCGTCGTGAAAGCTCTGGTGGCTATGATCCAACTCGTGGCTACTCTATAACTTTAGAGGCATTGGGTGCAGCAGGTGCGATCTCGGATAACAGTTTTGTGCAGGTCAAAGGCACATACAAGGGTGTGATTGCGCCTAGTGAGAACACTCGCTTCTTGTTCCGTTTAGAACAAGGTGCTAACTTTGGTCCTGATGCTGGTGAAGTCCCTCCATCACTGCGTTTCTTTGCAGGTGGCGACAACTCCATTCGTGGTTTTGGCTATCGTGATAGATCAGCTAAACAACCATGGGGTGGACTTAAAGGTGCTAAGTACTTAACTGTGGGTAGTGCAGAGTTTCAATTCCCAATGGGTATTAGTAACTCACGTTTAGCGCTATTTTGCGATGTGGGTACAGCAACTGATGATTACAAAGATGAGTTAATGTATGGCCCAGGTCTTGGCTATCGTTTCTTATCTTCATACGGTATTGTCCGTGTAGATGTGGCAGTGGGTCTGCAAAAGAACCAAGAACAGGTCTATCAGCTCCACTTTGCCTTTGGTCCTGAATTTTAGTAAAGGTCGAAAATATGTACTTCAAGCATAAAGCTTCGGCCTTGGACCGAAACGAGAAAAACCACATGAGTGCTCAAGGAGGAGCATCCTCCTCTGACGCAGCTAAAAAAGATTCAGCAAAAGATGCTAAGAGCAATACAGTAGCATCTAAGATCACAGCTACTAGCAAGCTAAATGGCAAGCCACGTCAGAGCCTTAAAAGACGCATGCTTAAGTGCTTTAAGCATATGCTCTGTGCACTATTTGTATTCATGTGCATTCTCTTTGGCGTGCTCTATTACTTCTTAGGCACTTTATCTGGTGCTCGCAATGCTTTAGCCCTTTCGCAACGCTTTATTCCTGATTTCATCATTATCGATACCACCATTGAGTCAGGCTCAGTTTTAAGCGGTCTAAAGCTTGGTCATACCTTAGTTGATATCCGTGATGTAGTAGCGATCTCCGCTGATGAACTGACCTTAGATTATGATCTGTCAGACATCACCTCTATGCTCTTCACAGTTAATAATTTAGAGGCACATAAGCTTACTGTAGCGCTGTCCGACAAGCTCTTTGAAGGCCCATCAAAAGAGAAGCAAGAGCCAAGCACTGAGCCATTTAGAATGTCATTCCCAGTGGATATTGATATTCACCGCTTTGACGTATCTGATTTTGCATTCCGCTCACAAATTGTGGATGTAGAGTTAAGCTCCTTAAACTCTGCTTTATGGGCACGTTCGGATAAAGTAGGTTCTAAGCATCTGTATGTAGATGGCACTACCGTTCATTTAAAGAACGAGGCCGATGTTGCTGAAGAGAACGCCGACAATGAGGCTGTTAACCGAGTAGATAGCTCACTTGCTGTTATGGTGGATGGTCAGATCATTCGTCTTAGCGATCTTGATGATGCCTCTAAGGCCTTAGTTGCTGCAGCTAAGCAAGGCAAGACTGTAGAAATGGTGATTGCCTCTGAGCACAACGAGCGCCAAGCTGAAGTTGCCGAAGATGAGCTCTTTAAAGACTTCAACCCAGCCACCGCCTCAGCTACTATCGACAGCCCAGAAGAGCTTACCGCAGCTAAAACCACAGCCGATAAGCAAGCTGCCAATGGCACTAGCAACAAGGTAGCTGCAAATGGTGCTACCGACAAGCAAGCATCCAAGGATAAGCTCGCAACAGGCGACAAGACTGCAGCAGGCGACAAGAGTGCTGCTGCCAATAAGACTGCAGCAGGTGACAAGCTTGCAGTAGGCGATAATAGTGTTGCAGCCAATAAGACTGCAGCGGGCGATAAGAGTGCGGCCAAGGGTGAGCGCAAGATTACTATTCGTCCAGATAGTCTTGTCTACAAAGATCCTGAAGAGTTTGCCAAGGCCATGGAAAGTGCTCTGTTTAACGAGCATAAAGTGCCAGTGCTCTTAAGCGAAAAGCCAAGCATCACCCGTCCACAAGATACTAAGCCTCACAAGGCAAAGAAAGATGGCGTGATTCGTAGTCATGATATTACCAATGTCGATGACTATGAAAAAGCCTTACTCAAGGGTATCAATGCTTACTCTGATGCCAATAATGGTGCTGCTCTAAACGTAGATAAGAATCACTCTAGCGCAAGCAATGCCTCTAGAAGCTCTATGGCAAGCAGTGCTATGGCCCTAAACTCAAAGGCCGCAGCACCATCTAATGGTGTTGCTAGCAATGGCAAAGTCATGAGCGAGCATGAGCGTGTCATGTCCATTGAGGCAAGTAAGCAAAGCATCTCTGAACAAATTCATGCGCAATCTGAGGCTGCAGCTCTCAATGCAGCTGACTTTATTGATGCAGTAACTGGCGCTACTGCAAGCACAATTGCTCAGCAGATTCGCTTAGAAAAATCTCACAAGGGTGAAGAGGTTATTGCCAAGCACAATGCTAAGTTAAAGAAGCCTCATGCTGCTGTTAAGGCATTTGGATCAGGGGATGGTTCTATTGAGTTCTTACCTTCTATCGTATTGCCTTTTGATATTACTGTAGAGAAGTTTAAGGCTACCAAGGTTCGCTACTATCAAGAGGGTTTTGATACTCTGAGCGCTGACATTGAGGCCGATGCTTCATGGGTCGGAACTGAGCTTAAGGTAAGCAAGCTTAATGTAGACCATGTCTTTGGCAAGGTGCAGGCTGTTGGTGATCTTAACTTTGATAAGTATTTTGATCTCAACTTTACTCTCTCAGGTGAGGGCTACAAAAACGACAAGACTCATGACTTCTTGCAAGGTCTGTTGTACGGCTTAAGTGGCGAGGTCTCAGTTGAGGGTGACTTAACTGATCTGCGTCTTCACAGCCTATTAAACCTTGGTGGTAGCTCTGAGCTTAATGTTCACGCTAATGTCTTATCCGGCGCTCTGCCAGTTATCATCGATTTAAAGACTAAAGATATTACTTATCCAATCTTTGGTAAGCCAATTGTTAATGCTAAGAAGCTTGATTTACATACTGCAGGTAACTTAGCAGATGGTATTGATGTAGAGCTTAAGGCAAATATCTCTGGCTATGGTTTTGAGAATGTAGTTACTAACATCAAGTCTAGTATCGCTTATGAAAGAGCTCATATCGATACCTTTAAGATCAACGGCAAATACAAGAACGATGACATGATGGCCGATATCACCGGCGATTTGTTCTATGGTGAAGTTTATGGTGCTGATCTTAAAGCTAAGGGCAAGATTAGTGATTTATCCTTTGTCTCCCCAATGCTAGCAGGCTCCTTTAGCCTCGATAGTGACTTAGTGGCTATCCTGAATAGAAAGGAAAATGCCCCAAGTGCGTTAGCTGTTGCAGGTGAGCCAGCTTATCTTGCTAACCGTATTCCTAAGACCTCAGTTAAGCTCGATGACTTCGATGCTGACTCTTTAGAGGCCCGTTTACTTGCTGAGGTAAAGAAAAGCGGTGTAACTGGCAAGGCAAAGGTGCTCAAGGTAGCCAATGCAGCAGCGAAAAACACTGCTAAGGATGGTTCTCAAGATCCAGCCGATGATAAAGCTAGAAGTGTACAAAGAGCAAAGAGCTCTGCGCTGATGGCCTTTGGTGCGATTGACGCAAGTGAGATTGCTGATGCTGAAGAGGCATTACTCTCAGGCAACACTGAGGCTGCGCAAGCTTTAGTTGCAACTCCTGCAGCTGTTGAGGCTGTCTCAAAAGGTCAGTCCTTAGCGGCAGTACGTCCTCTTGCAAGAACAACAGCTTGGGCTGATGGTGTAGCCGATAATCCAACTGATCTACTGATCTCTCAGCAAGAATACGTTGATGCAGTGCGCTTTATCGATGAGCCAAATAATATTGGCTCTTATACTGACTCCACAGGTATTGCCTCAGAAGTGCAAGCAAAACCAGCCACTATGCTTGAACAAATCTTTAGTAAAGATTTGCCAGAGGTCATGGCCAATGTTCGCTTTATCCGTGGTGAGGTGCATTTAAATGGTCACAAGGCATCGTTTGATATTGAGGATGTCGTAGGCGATATTCACAACGGCTTTAGAGTTGATAGCCTCAGAGTTACCCAAAGCGATAACACGGTAATCGCCTCAGGAAAGGTAGCGCCAAATGGCGCTGACTTAAGCGCGGTGATTGATATTAAGAACCTTGAGTACATCTATCCAAAACTAATTGGCGGTGTCTCACTGTTTATCAATAGCACTGGCTCATTGCAGGATCTCAACTTTGAAATCTCAGGCTCCGCTCCACGTATTAAGTATGGTGATACTGTACTGCGTAAGGTGATCTTAAATGCTGGCTTTAACACTCAAACCCGCGCATTAAACCTCACTGCACTTGCAGATCGTGTACGTCTAACCAAGGCGCTAACTGCTAACCGTAATTGCTTTATCGATCTGTCTGGTACTCCACTGCGTCACAATCTCTCAGCAAGTTGTGGTGGTGCATCTTCTGTATACGTTACTGTTGATGGTAGCTTGAACTTCCTTGATAAGCTCTATACAGCAAACTTGTTAGAACTGTATCTGTCCACCGATAAAGCAGGTAGCATTTCCTTAGAAACTCCAGTCTTTGCTGATATTGATTTTGGTAAGGTTAAAGGTAGCGTAACTCCAATTGAACTCACGGGTGAAATTGGCAAGATCCACGTAGCTAAGACTGAGTTTGAAAAAGACAATCTCAAGACTTCAGTGCAAATCAACGACTTTGATGTATCAAGCTTAAGTGTCTTTATGCCTGAAGGCATGAGCATGCGTGTACCACTACAGGCATCAGCCGATGTGGTGATTAAAAATGGCAAGCCAAATATTGATCTAAGAGTAGACAGTGCTGATGGCTATGTCTTCCATGATGTTGGTGCTGGCGTCGTATACGACTCATTCAACCTTACCTCACATATCGGTCAGAACATCATGCACAACACCGTCAATATGAAGTTACGCGGTGGTCGTGGAGAGATTGACTCAGTATTAGATATCAAAAATCCAGCCACCGATGCTAAGCTTGCTGGTTACTTTAAGATTATCGATTTTGATTTAGAGACCTTATCCAATGTTGGTAGAAGCTTTACTGAGCTTAAGGGTATGGTTAACTTAGATAGCAAGATCGGTGGTAACCTTTCAAGCCCATTACTCGTTGGCAATATGACTGCCAAGGGTAGCGCTGTACCTCGCTACGATGTTGGTCAGGTCAATGACTTTGACTTTAAGGTTGGCTTAAATGGTCAAAAAGGTGATTTAGATGGCACTATCGTGCTTAATGGTGGTAGCTTAAAGCTTGATGGTGATTTAGACTGGTCTACAGGTGCAGACGGCTCGTTAGTCGCTCAAGCCAAGAAGCTGCCAGTGTTCTTAGTTGGCTATGGTACAGCTGTAGCTGATATCAACACCAAGGTAACCTTAGGCGAAGTTCTTGATATCTCTGGTGATGTAGAGATTAATACTGCTCGTATTACTGTGCATGATGTTGCCGGTAGTGGTAAGTCGGTATCCTCAGATGAAATCTTAGTTCCGGATGATGGTTCGCTATCTCTGATGAAAAAGGCTCGTGAGCCACAGTTTAAGAGCACTATCGACTTAGGCGTGAAGTTTGGTGATGACGTGCGCTTTGCGGCTATGGGCATGGTTAAAGGTAATCTTGCTGGCGGCATTGATATCTACAAGAAGTTAGAACATAAAGACATTAGATCAGCAGGTGAGATTCGCGTTGTCGACGGTACTGCTGACGTCTATGGTCGTAAGTTTAACTTTGCCACTGCACGCGTGATCTTCAATGGCGAAATTGCTAACCCAACTTTAAATGTTGAAGTGGTGGCCGATCCTGAGTCAATTGAAGGCGATGTTGTAGTGGGTGCTCGTGTAACTGGTACCGCTCAGGCTCCTGATATCAAGCTCTTCTCTAAGCCAAGTATGAGTGAAAACGAGGTGCTCTCTTACATTCTCTACGGCCACGGCCTCGATAAGAATGTAGCTAACCAAGATAGCAACAACTCCAATATGATCTTAGGCTTAGGCGTCTCAGGACTCTCTGGCCTTGCTCAAGGTGTTGCAGGTGCCTTTGGTGTAGATAATGTGCAGCTTGGTACACAAGGTCGTGGTGACAATACTCAAGTTGAAGTTCAAGGCTACGTGACACGCAAGCTGCGTCTGTCCTATGGCTACGGCGTGTTTAACTCCGTTGGCGAATTCAAGATTCGCTACGAGCTCATCCGTAACCTCTACGCCGAATTTGTCTCATCCATCGACCAGGCTGTCGACATCATCTACTCTTTCGAGTTCGACTAGCCAACAATATAGCTTTATCCATGAACGTGCATAGCATGCAGATGGGTGTAGGCCTGCACCAATATCCTTATGTTCTATGCACTTAGTCTGCACAAGCAAACATATGATCACTGATGATCTATGTAAGTAGGCTTGCCCAGCAAAAACATGATATATGCGACTAGGCTTGCCCAGCAAAAACATGATATATGCGACTAGGCTTGCCCAGCAAAAACATGATATATGCGACTAGGCGTGCCCAGCAAACACATGATCTATGCGACTAGGCGTGCCCAGCAAACACATGATCTATGCGACTAGGCTGACACAAACAGACTTATGTTCTCTGTTCATTAGTTGACATCATGTATCATAATGATTAGACATAACCACAATGCTCTGTTGTAAGCTATCTGAACTTTTGCAACAGAGTGACATAGCATGACATAAGGTTTTTGAGGTAATTATGCAGGACAAGGCAGACTTAGTAGTGGATAGTTGTGAGTCTATTGCAGACAAACTTTTTAATGCAATTAACCATGCTAAGGAGCCAAATAAGACAGCACTCATCGTCAAAAAAGAGCGCTGTAGCTATGCAAACCTGCGTGATCGCTCTTTTTCTTTTGCGGCACTGCTCCTTGCTAACAAGGTCGGCCGTATAGCTTTGTGCACTGGCCGTACATTTGATATGTACACCACCATTGCAGCAAGCATTATGAGCGGGGTAACTTATGTTCCGCTTAATTTGATTAATCCATGTGAAAAATCGGCCTTTATTTGTGCCCATTCACAAAGCTCGCACATCTTTATTGCTCCAGAGGCGGTTTCATATGCAGCTAAGATGCTGCTAAATATGCCTCAAGAGACTCTCAAGTCAATAGACATAATCTGTAATAATAGCGTGGCTCTTGAGCTAAAAAATGCCGTACAAGAAGCCATTGCCTGTACTCAAAGCGTTGCAGGGGCAAACACTCAGGGCCATGTCGATGCCAATAGCCAAGGCCAAGCAGATGCAGTTACTCAAGGCGCTGCAGATATAAGCGCACAAACCATTGAGCTTATCAACGCTGTCATCGCTAAGTCCATCATTTATGATGACACTGAAGAGTCAATGGCTGTACAAGCGCAGCTATTTGACTTTGAGTTAGCACGAAGCAAGATGTCATCTTCAGATATCATGCACATTCTCTATACCTCAGGCACTACAGGAGCGCCTAAAGGAGTTATGGTTACCCGTGCTAACTGGTCTAAGTATTTTGAGACCATTACCAAGATCTATCGCTATCAAGAGTCTGATATCTTCTCTAACTTTGCTGAGATAACTTTTGATATCTCGTTGCAAGATCCAATTTGTGCATGGATTTGTGGAGCAACTGTTGTATGCGCTACTAAGCGTGATGTGATGAATGCTGTTAAGTTTATTGAAAAGAACAGTATCACCATCGTGCACATCACTCCTGCCATGGTCTCATATATCAAGAAATCTGGTATGTTCAAAGTAGGCGCTTTGCCTAGCGTTCGTCTGAGCATATTTATTGGCGAGGCTTTGTGGTATAAGCAGGCGTATGATTATTCTTTACTGTGTCCAAACACAGTTATCTACAATACTTATGGTCCAACTGAAGCAACCGTAGCTGTATCGATCTTTGAGGTTGAAAAATCTGTCTTATCTAATATGCAACAAGATGAGGCTGGTTCAGAGGACTCCAAAGTAGATTCGGCAAAAACACCGCTGCTGCACGACATTGTTCCTCTTGGCTATGCCTTTGATGGCGTAGAGTTTTGCGTGTGCGACGAGGATGGGGTAGAGAAAGGCGAAGGTGAAGTCGGTGAGTTACTCATCGGCGGCCCACAAGTAACCGCTGGATATTGGCAAATGCCTGAGAAAAATGCCAGCGCCTTCATTGAGCGTAATGGCTCAAAGTACTATCGCACCGGCGATTTAGTATGCTTTAGATTAGATGAGAACTCAAAGAGAGTTTTTTACTACATCGGTCGTGATGGCGACATGCTCAAACTGCATGGTTTTAGAATATCTTTGTACGAAGTAGATGAGCAGTTCGGCGCATTAACTAACTATGTAGTTCGAGCTATTGCTTATGAAGTACCTGATGAGGGCGGTCGCTCAAATGAACTAGTGCTTGCCGTAGAAGGTGCCGATGAAAAGGAGTGTGAGCTCCTGTATCAAAAAGGACGTGCACATGTAGCTGTGTATATGCAGCCAGCTTATGTCTTAGCGCTACAAGACTTCCCTCTGAATGTTAATGGCAAAGTTGATCGTAAGGCCATCAAACAGTTGTTAATGAGTAAATACTGTGAGTTAAGTGGCTATACCGATGTAAGCTAAATGCTAAACAGCAAACTTGCTGCTAGACTAGGCCATTCATATTCAGAACAACTACTCATAGTCACTACAGCTGTCTGTTAGCATGCATATGACTATAATTGCAAAGTATAACCAGACAGATCGTACAGCCATATTTGGCTCAGTCATTTCGAGAAAACCATGGACAAAGTAGAATTTTACAAACTGATTGGCAAGCACCTGAATAGCGAAATCTCTGATGATACTGATATCTCAGAGTTGCCAGATTACTCCTCCATCACCATTTTCAGCTTGATTGAGGAGCTTGCTACTCATGGTGTAAAGGTTGAGGTTGGCGATATTTTAGATGCTGATACTGTCTTAGAACTGTATGAGAACATTTTTTAATTAACTCATACAAATGCCCATGACTCATGGGCAATACAGACCGCATCTTAAGCACATATACAGCTGGCTAATACTCATGGCAGCATGCCACTGAGAATGTTCAGATGCTGTAAAAACAACCTCTGTACACTGTTAAGCAGAGTCAACTAAGGGTCACAAAGCATTACGTTTGGAGCTAACTATGCCTCTAAGTTCAGCAGACACTCAAAATATGAATAAGAAAGCATCGCGCTTTACTTTTGATGAGCTCGTGCATGCTATTCAAGCTACTGGACTTAAGCAGTCAGATACGGTGATTGCGTTTTGTTCCCTGTTTAAGTTGGGTCGACCAATTCTAGGCGGTAGAGAGCTCGAACGTTTCTATTTGGATGCAATTTTTGAAGTGATTGCAGACGATGGTCTGTTGGTTCTGCCGGCTTTTTCATACTCGTTTTGCAAGCATGAGCAATACGATCCTAAGACAACACTGTCAGATGTAAATGTGCTTAGCAATTACTGCATCAAGCACGGCATTGGTGTACGTAGTTTAGACCCAAACTTTTCTTACATCTTTTTAACTAAGTCTGATCTGTACAAAGAGACCAAGAGCTCTGTTGCACTCGAGATTAGAGATTTAAAGTTCTCTAATGTTAGTTTTGATTGCGATGAAGAACCATCAATTCCACGCTTCTTATTAAGTCGCAATAGCCGCTTTTTAAATTTAAGTGCTGTTCCGTACTGCACCTTGTTGCATAACGTTGAGCAAAAGCTCGATGTGAATACTCGTTACTACAAGCTGTTTACTGGCTCGATTAAGCGAGATAACGAAGTGCTAGATGATGTCAAAATCTATTATTTCTGCCGCAAGTATTATCCAAATACCGAAGTTGATATGGGTAAGCTTGATCATTTTTTCAGACAGCTTGAGAGTGACACTAAGCATAATGCCCAAATCGTTCGTGTACCAATTGGCAAGGCCGATATCTTAGGCGGGTCTATTGCGGGTATCTTAAGTGGTTTTATTGAGGCATTTACCGAGAACCCATATGTGGTATCTAAAGGCCCTCATCTAACAGCAGAGCAGATAGACTCAGTAGATGATCCATTTAAGGTTGCTGTCAGTGAGATTGAGCGTCAGCTATTCAACGTAGTAGATCTAGCATCTTAAGCCATGTAATACATGTTAAGAGCAATTACAATCTTACAAGGCGTGAAGCTCAATAAAACTGCTTATTTAAGCAGGTTCAAGGCCGCTAGTCTTGAGCTGTGAAACACATGCTTTTTTGTACGTTCAACACTTGATGAAACATCTCATTCTTTACGTGTAAAAGCTGTTCAGGAAGCAGCTACGAGCTACAGAATTTGTACTTAATTCGCAAAAATTGGGCAGAGCAGTGGCTATCTGATAGCTAGATGCCTTTTTAGGATACAATAAGCGTATTCGTACCTTTTCATACGGTATGTCTATCTGCACTTGTGATGATGATGTTCACAATCTTAATAGCTTTAGCTAGATTTGTTTTCTTTACTAGTTAAGATTAGTACTTTAGCTTGCTTAATCTCATTGCTTCTATTGTGCACGATAATAACTAAAAATGGTGCCATAGATATAATATGGCACGAACATCGCTATAGAGTTTTGTGAAGCGTTAAATGAAGCTGCAGCTATAACAACTTAGTTATCGAACTGCATAAGATAGTACTCAAGGAGAGTGTCATGTTCTGCACTAATGATGAATCTGATAAGCACAGCCTTGCCAATTCGTTAAAGTGTCACAAGCGAATCTTTAAGTCTAGCCTATTGTCTAAGGCGGTAATGACTACTCTGAGTGCATCATTAATTGCTTCAAGTGTAGCAATGATTAGCAGCGCTTATGCTATGCCTGTTGAATATCAGATGTGGTATGAAGACGAACACGCATCTGAAGAGAAGCTACACAACGTAACCTTAAAGAACAGCACCATTTTTGTTCCAGCTCCGGATCCAAAAGTTAACTATGGTGCCAATACAGTTTATGCCAAGCACGGCAACTTAAGTGCTAATTACAGCAGCTATACTGCAACAGCAGCACAGGCAGAAGAGGAAAATCCTTTAGCCTCTCCTTACTACGATCCAATCACTGGAACTGTCAAAAAGCCAGCTCATGTCTTAGCAGAGGAGCGCAGGCAGCGTGCACTTGAGGCAAGTCAGTCCGCTTTAAATGATCAGCAAGAACGTTTAGAGCGTTATGACAACGAGCAGCGTGAGACACGTAATAGCGATCCAAACTACAAGCCTTTTGGCGACTTTTCTAAGCATGATCGTATATTCAAGCGTCTGCCTCAAACAGCTAATTTATTCTTCCTTGAAAATGAAGATGATGCCACTGAGCTCATTCGCGATATTCAGCGTGTTGAAAAAGATTTAAATGCAGAGCTGAGCTTTGTTTTAATGGACGAGAATGGCATTATTGCGCTTAAAGACAACCGTGATTACCCACTCTTTGGTCTGAGCAAATTCCACTTAGCTTATGCAGTCGGATCTTTAATGTCAGCACGATCTGATGGTCCAGACTATCGTGTTTCTTTTGATGTATCGCAGCTTAATCGCTCTGTATTCTCTCCTTTAGTTGAGATCCTTTTTGCTACCGTAGGTCGAGATATTTTGGACCCAACTGGCGAGCTTATTGGTGGTGCAGCTCACAGACAAAGTAAAGCTCAAAAGCGAAGCCAGCTGTCAGGTGCGGTTAAAGCATTCCAATCAGGTGATGTAAGTGCCGCTCGAGAACAGGCCAAACTCCATAGCCAGCCACAAGGTACATACGAACAGTACAATCAAGAGGTTGAGGCACTCAAGAATGCCGACTCTCGTCGTCTGTCTATGAGCATCAAGGAACTGATGCAGTACTCTTTAGGCCAGGCAGACTCTAATGCTAGCGGCATTCTTCTTTCTTACATCGGCAGTTTACCTACCTTAGATGTGTTCTGTAAGACTAAGGGTGTAGAGCGTATGCACTACAGATATAACGATGTGGATACTTTCTTAAATCCAAATCTGGTCTACGAGAACGCAGCTCCACTCTATGAGTCAGCAAAGCTCATGGCTAGTTATTTCCAGGATGACTACATTAACTCTGATGTGCGTACCTTCATCAACGATATCATGTACTTCAATCCAAGTAGCCAGAAGACCATCCAAAAGGGTGTGCGTAATGCTCTGATTCAGGAGACTGATTCATCTAACTTACGAATCTACTCACTCGAGGGTGTTGGTGGCTTTATGGAAATGCCAGGTCACATTTCAGTGGTAAATGACATGGCCTACATTGAGTGGAGAGGACATCGTATGGTTATGGCTGTTTCCGTACGTAATGTTAAGGGCACTCCATCACGTGCACAGCGTATTGGTGAGATGACTATTTCAGCAACTGCCAAGGCTCTCATGGAATACCAAATCATGCGTGCAGGCTCTGGTAACCGTCCAATGCTTCAATTCAATAAGAAGTAATCCCATAGTCAAACAATCACGATACTTAATGAAAATGCAAGGGGACACTTTATGTGTCCCCTTTGCATTATGAGCCTACACAAGCAACAGCAAATATGTAACTGTCCTTGATAGGCCTGATAGATTGGGATAGTAAAGATAGGTTTGATATATTAAGCTGGCCAAAAAGATAAGAGAAAGCTTAGCCAAGCTAGAAGAGACACATTAGAAGCAGCCATTCTTGAGGCTAAAACGCCCATTACAAATCGATGTTGCATCGCAAAAGAGATTTAACTCAAAAAATGAAGGCCGCAAGTGAGAGTATGCAGCCTTAACGATATAAGAGAATCAAATCTTTACTAAGACATTGCCTCTAGAAAGTCACTGCCTTAACTAAGGCAATGCCTTTAGCAAGACAGTGCCTTTATAAATCTACTAGCGACCTAACAGGCTAAGAGCAACAGTTGGACGCTGATTAGCTTGGCTTAATATAGTCTGAGATGCTTGCTGAATAATCTGGTTTTGAGTCAGCGCAGCAGTCTCAGAGGCAAAGTCAGTATCGCGAATACGGCTGCGAGCATCAGATTCATTTTCTGCAATAGAGCTCTGATTACGGATGGTTGATTCCATACGATTTTGCAAAGCACCAAGCGCAGCACGCTTAGAGTCCACTGCTTCGATGAACTTATCAATGCTTGCAAGAGTGTTCTGAGCTGCAGAAGGTGTTGATACAACCCAGTAAGCTGCAGAGTCAGTATTGTTACCAGCAGGCTTAGCTAAACCGAAATGTCCTGCCTTTCCAGCTTCTGCCTCATTATTAGAGATCTTCAATTGGGCAGCACCTTGTAAGCCTTCATTAGCCATAAGCATAATGCCTTTCATGGTGAAAGCTCCAGACTCAAGGGTGATTTCATCCTGAGCATTAGCGCCAATCTGAAAGAAGTACTCGTACTTCTGCTGACCACCTGCAGGCTGACCTTTTTTACGCATTAAGGTATTGTCACCGCCGCCATCTAAAACTAAAGCACCAGCAAAGGTGGTCTTTTTAGCAATACGAGTGATCTCATGGGACAAAGAGGTTACTTCTTCTTGGAGTGCCTTACGATCTTTTGCGGTATTTGTACCGTTTGCAGCTTGTACGGCTAAGGTACGGATACGCTGCAGCATGTTGGTAGTTTCGTCGAGTGCACCTTCGATGGTCTGAGCTAAGGCAATACCGTCGTTAGCATTACGATTTCCCTGATTTAAGCCATTTATCTGGGATGTTAAGCGATCAGAGATCTGCAGACCAGCAGCGTCGTCCTTAGAGCTATTGATACGAAGACCACTAGAGAGTCTCTGATAAGAGGTATTGAGGGCTAAAGTAGAGTTGGCCAGCTTACGTTGAGCATTAATGGAGCTCACATTAGTGTTGACGTATAGAGCCATGATGAGTCTCTCCGATCGTGGTAGTCAGTAGAGAGATGCCAAGAGGCTCTATCTCCACCTTGCATGTTGCAATCAATGTATTTGTAAAGGGCATACATGCCACTTACGAATAAACTGTCTGCGATAAGTTCATCCTAAGAAAGGCCGCAAATGTTAGTAAACGGCCTTGAGATAATATGAGAAACGAAACCTTGTTTAGCGGCCTAACAGGCTAAGAGCGACAGTAGGACGTTGGTTAGCCTGACTTAAAATAGTCTGAGATGCCTGCTGGATGATCTGATTTTGGGT
>NZ_AXWV01000023.1 GCF_000482845.1 Anaerobiospirillum succiniciproducens DSM 6400 | reverse complement strand
CCGCAGTCTAAACCCTCGATTCTAGACAACAAATACAGCGCGAGAGCACCTTCATCGGTGAGAGTGCCTGGAGCAGAAGATTTCAGATCTTCTTGAGAAGCAGCATCTTTGCTAACAGACATGGCTGTAGCAAGAATTTGGGGGTCAGCGAGCCAGTTGCGTACTGACTGATCAGATACACAATGCTCTTTGGCCACTTCATTTACCTGCTTGCCTGAGAGCGCATCAGTAACAACCTTAACGCGAAACTCATTGGAAAAAGTCATAGGGAAAACCTCACAAGGAAATCCGCCCTATTATAATAGTTTCGTAAGGTGAAACCAAAAGGTCATCTTGAAAACTAGATTAACACATAGGGTTACAGGCGCTTTTTTTGTTCATGAAGAAGAAAGAATATTAGATACGATCCTTATCGTTAGACTTATCTGGCTCAGAAAAGTTCTTCTCAATATTCTTAATGCCTATCTCTCTTAAAGTAAGTACCGCTTCTTGTGCTGCATCCTCAGCTTTTTGCGGGTTGCCAAATTCATCATGTGGGTCGTTATTCGGCCAACCTGTAATCAGTGTTTTGACAAAAGTAGCCAGTGGAATAGCGAAGAACACTCCCCAAAAACCCCATAAATTACCAAAGATTAAAATGGCAGAGAGGATGGAGAAAGCATCTAAGTTCATTGCCTTAGAGAAGAGCATAGGGGTAAGTACGTTACTATCTAACAGCTGAATAACAGTGTAGATAACTAAAACCCATAAGAGCTCTGGGCTAAAGCCAAATTGGAATACAGCCACCATAACTACAGGCACTGCAATTACTACTGCACCTACATAAGGGATCACCACCGATAAGCCAACGCCTACGCCAAGCAAGAGCGCGTAGTTCATGCCCATGAGAATAAAGGCCACGCTATTAGCTGCAGCAATGATGACAATGTGCAGGATCTTGCCACGAATATAGCCTGAGATCTGGGCTTGCATGCTTGGCCAGAACTGACGCATCAGCTGCTGATTGTTTGGCAGAATGAAAGTCAGTGCACGCTTTTGTAGTTGTCTCTTGTTGTAGAGCATTAAGAAAGTAAAGATAGGCACAATGATGGCGTAAACGAGCCAAGTAAAGGCGTTTACAACTGATGGCATCAATTGTGTTCTCATTAAGTCAGCGATCTTATTGGTAGCTGCTACACGAATACGGCTGACATACTCCTCTAAAGTTGCAATTGTGAGCATGGATGGCATTGGCTCAGGTAAGTTGTTTAAGACTTCATTAAGCTCATGTGCCACACGAATATCAAAATCGTTAACAGTGAGGTTTATCTGTCCATCGCTACTAGTCACAGTGCCTAGAGAGTGCGTATTGTTAGCACCTTTGATGAACTTGATCTGATAGCCATCAGGATTAGTGTAGGTATGAGTGCTATTAGCTGCAGTGTTTTGGTGTGATTGAACTTCTGTTCCATGTGCACTTGCTACATGCTTAGCGCCATCTTGCTCAGTATTGGAGATGTAAATGATGGTGGTATCAGGGGTTACCTGAGGAGTGCTATGCGCTGTATCCTCCTTGGCATTACTTACATCTTTGTTATCGCTATTATTGCTCTCTTGCGAGGTATTAACTTGTGCATTTAGAGTGCTTTCATGTGCAGTTTGGGCAGGATCATCTGCCATGCTTTGAGCAGGATCATCTGCCATGCTTTGAGCAAGAGATTGGGTCTTGTCATCAACAGCATTCGTTTTATTTTCTGAGCCACTTAAGATGCTGCCAGTAAAGCTTTGCTGATCATATACAGCCTGTTTTTCAGGATCTACAGTGCTAAACGATACAATCGAGTTATAAAGCTCAGCACCCTGTTTAATCACATTAGGAGCTACTAACACGCATATGGTGATGAAGAAGGAGCTAAAGATGGTCATGACTATGCATGAACCGATCTTGCGTCCGATACCAAAGCGTCTTTTGAGTTTTTCAACTGGCCAGTCTAGACAGAATGCTAGACACAGAGCCACCACTAATGGGCCTACGAGCCACATAAAGTAGTAGACAGTGATAAATGTAGCTATGAGCACTACTGCAAATTCAATGGTGCCAGGCTGTGAGAAGTGTCGTTGATACCAATGCTTTAAGAGAGATAACATGCCGAGCTTTTGGCCTCTAGTTTTTCAACAACAATAGAGCTAGCGCATGGTTGTTGATAAATAGCCCTGATAGGCTGTGAAATGATAATTAATCTTAACAGGAACATAGTCTAGCGTAGCCATCTGATAAATCCTAGCTTTCTAAGAACTCTAAGACAAATAATTACTCATTTCTTTAAGCTTGTTAAGCCCCGACTCATATCCAACCTGACAATTGAGCCCAAGCGTAGCCTTTTTTAGGGAGCACAAAGCCTTTAACTTATTTTTATTGCTGTTAATTGCTCTTGCTTGATGCATGCTAAAGCTAAGCTAAGCATGTGTAGGTACAATGATGTGGTGTTTAACTATGACTTTGCGGTATGTTTTATTAGCACAGTTTAGTGACACCATGGTTATGTTCTCTAAAGTAGACTGGAGTCAACTTTTGGGCAGAGCGCTTTCTTTTTTAAGCGGGATCATTTATAAGCTGATATTAGGATTTGCTTATGCAGCAACGTTATTTATCAGGCCGTAAAGGCATTTTAAGAAAGGCTGGACAAAGTCTGTCTGCTGCAGCACTTGTGGTGCTGTTATCAGGTGGAGCTTATAACGTGTCCTATGCCAACGAAAGCGAAATCCTTATTCCTCAGATCGGTACAGCCGGCGTAATGGGTATCTCCGTACAAAAAGAAATGGCCATTGGTGATTTCTTTATGCGTACTGCTCGTAGCAATATGAATGTGCTCGATGATCCGGTGATGAGCGAGTACGTGACCTCTCTTGGTAATCGTTTGCTTGCTCATGCAGATGGCGTGAACTTTCCATTTGAGTTTTTCATGGTAAGAAACAACACGCTCAATGCATCTGCATTCTTAGGCGGTAAAGTTGCAATCAACACTGGTTTGTTTAACTACGCCAAGACTGAAGATGAGTTTGCCTCGGTTATTGCCCACGAAATCTCCCACGTAACCCAAAGACATATTGCCCGCTTTGTCGAATTAGCTACTGCATCTTCACGCCTGTCAACAGCAGGTATCATCGGCGCGGTGGCCATGTCGATTATTAATCCCGCTTTCGGTGTGGCAGCCATGACTACGGCTGTGGGTGCACAAATGCAAAGCCGCATCAACTTCACTCGTGATAATGAGTATGAGGCTGATCGTGTAGGCATTAGTCTTATGTATAAGGCAGGACTCAATCCTAAGGGTACGGTTGACCTCTTTAGAACCATGCTCTCACAGCAAGGTAATATTAATCCAGCATTTACCTTACTTATCGATCACCCGCTTAATGATATCCGTTTAGCTGAGGCGCAAAACCGTGTGACTCAATATGAGCGTCGTAACTATTCGCAAAATCCTGATTACGACATGGCAAGAGCACGTGTGGCAGTTAGATATAGTGGAGTATCAGGAGAGCAGCAATTAAAAACTCTTAAGCAAGCTCTCATGCAAAATGGCGAGCATAATTCAGCGGTCTATCAGAATTATGCCCTGTCTTTAGTTTGTTTGGAGCTCAAGCAATTAGATGAAGCACGATCATATTTGACTCATCTGCCATCTAAGTTACAAAACAACATCTTCGTGCTTGATGTAAAAACTGATATCGATCTTAAGGATGGTAATAGTGGCGCTGCTATTGAAAGACTGCAGCAGGCTTATCGCTACAAACCAAATAATCAGGCTGTAGTGATTAACTTAGCCTATGCCTATATAGAGAGTAATCAGTTTGCCAAGGCTAAGAACATTTTAGATAAGTATCTACGTAACAAGCCAAATGATGCTTTGGCGGTCTCTTTAATTGAGAAGGCATATTCAGCACTTAATGATAAGTGTTCTGCAATGCAATCACGTGCCGAGCTCTATGCAATCAGTGGCGGCTATTCACAGGCTATTGGTATGTATAACCGTTCCTTACAAGAATGTAGCGATAGACTCACTCGTGAGCGCATTAAGGCACGTGTCTCTCAAATCGTGATACAGCGTTCTTTTGATGAAGAGCTCATTAAGGGCCTCTAAAGATGCAATGAGCATATAGCCGTACTACCTCGCAATGTATAGCGACATAATGAAAAACCCCGCAATGCGGGGTTTTTCGTTTAGATGCTTTGTTTAGCGTCAAGGGTGTGTGCTTACATATCAGCGCCCTGAATAGCAGGGGTGCTACGGCTTGGTAAACCATCACCAACGCCCACCTCACTGTCTTTGCGTATGTTGGATGGATGAGCTGGACGGACTAAGTCAGGATTGATGCGGCTGTTTGGACGAACATCAGTGGAAGTGCCCACAAAAGTATCGTTGCTTGGGCGCACTGATACATTCTTAACAAAGTCGAAAGTCCATGGGGCTAAGTACTTAAACTCACCAGAGCGACGCATAGTAGCAGCAAGGTTATCTGGCTCTGAGTTAGTAGCAACTTCAAAGACTAAAAGACCATTGTCAAAGCCGATCACACGAGTATCGCCGTCAAAACCATAAGTGATGAAGATATTTCTGATCTCTTTAATATCCTGCAAACTACGTACATTGGAAATACGCATACGTACATAGCCATCACCTGGGCCGATCATGTCGATATCTACATTGTTCTTAGATAAAGCGCTTGGCTCATCAGACTCAGTTTGATTGGATTGATAGGTCATTAAGGCGCGGGCGATGTCACCGGCACCTAAGGCTGCTACCTCATCCATCAGACCTGAAATGGCTGACTGCGCAATTAAAGTACCGTCTTTGTAAAAGAGGTTCCACTTGAAGGTCATGCCACTTTCATTAGGCACGGAACTAATTGCAGCAGCAATGAAGTAATCAGCACCATAGCGAGCTGAGGCTGCAGCTAACACATCATCACGATGATCTAATACTGTGTTGACCGATACCTTTTGGATCTCCTCGATATCTAAGACTGGGAAGATCATACGGTATTTATACTCAGGAGCAGCGCCTAAGATCGCGGAGGCAAATGGGCTTAAGTTTTGACCGCTCACGAGGCTCATATTAGTGCCACCGCTAGAACCATCTAAACCAGCCATCCATACTAAGATAGGGTTAGACAGGCCGTTCCATGATGGAGTGCCCTTCTTTTTAATAATGCTCTGAGCCATAGGCACGCTAAAGCGCAGCACGAGGTTGCCATCAGCATCAGTGGTGAAGCTACGTAAGGCAGGAGCAACATCATCAATGGTGAGATTAGTTGAGCGGCCCATACCTAATGTAAGGCTGCTCTCTAAGCTCTTGAAGCCTTCGACTACAGCAGCGTCAAAGTCAGTAAGCATAGTGACACTGACTTCTTGGATCTGATCATTTGGATTGCCAGTGCCACCATCTGCTGCCTTTTGCTCTTGAGCTTGGTTTTCAAAGGTAAAGCCAGGCTCAGCTGGAGTAAATGCACCCTGACCATTTGGGTTATTGGTTGCAGGATAAAGTTGATCATTTACCTGTGCGCGGTTGGAAATTTCGGTCTTGCTCTGAGTTTGCAGATCCTCAGTAACAGTAGGGCCACCGCGAGTTGCTACAGGGACAGGGGCCTGAGCGTTAGCAGCAGGCGCATTGATGCTACCTTGAGGTGCTGCATTGCCAATAGTTGCATTTGCAGCTGGTGCAATCGCAGCCGCTGCCGAGGCAGCAGGTGCTGGAGCCGGAGCATTGGCATTCGGTGCTGCAGGTGCTACAGCAGGTGCATTGGCAGCAGGTGCTGGAGCCGCCATCGTTTGTGCCGGTGCACTAATCAGCGGTGCAGCTGCAGGCGCTACAGCGGGTGCAGGAGCTAAAGTGGCAGGGGCAGCTGCAGGTGCAGGTGCAGGAGACGCTGCTGGAGCTTTGGCCACAGGTGCATCGTCAGGAATATAAGGCTTAACTTGGCCGGCTACTGGGGCACTTTTCACTGTAGCACTTTTCACTGGGGCACTTTTAGCTTGAGCTGCAGCAGGTGAAGCACTGTTTACTTGAGCTGCAGCAGGTTGGGCGCTGTTTAATTGTGCGGGTGCTGTAGCTGCGTTTTGCGCTGCAGGGGTAGCGATATTAATGGTGTAGTTACGAGGCTGAACCTTAGTTTGTACAGCCTGCATACCTTGATCAGAGCTAATGGTGACATTGTTCTCAGCGGCATGTGCTATGGCGCAGACGTTGCCGAGCATGAGAGCTGCAGAACCTGCAAGCAGTGAAAACTTTTTGTTGAGCATTCAGATGCATCCTCTAAGTATCAGTGTGCCTGCTAAAGCAGACATGCCATGACTCATAAACAAGATCTTAGCCTGATTGTGAGTCTGTGTGATCTAAGATCTTAAAGATCAAGATCATTGTAGAGCTATTGTTACAGCTTAGATATAGCAAGATCTGTTCTAAGTGTATGTGTGATTGATGAAGTTAGTGATCTTAGCACATGCGCATAAGTGCATGGCGTGGTTTAAGTCACTATGCTTAATTATTCTGATCTATGGGCTATGAGAATCCTAAGAAAAGATCTTCATGGCTTGGTACAGAAGAACTCAAAGAAAAGCCCCTTTAGGCATGGGTACATGCCTGTCAGTGGAAGATAAGATCTTATGGATCATAGATGAGATCGTTTCTAAGATCGTTAAAAGATCTCCTTAAGATCGCCTGAATAACTGATGTTTAAGGCAAAGATCGCCGCTAAAACAGCCATAAAAAGGCCTTAGAAAGGCATTTTTTAGCTAATCAGGATGAGAATGGGGCGATTTCCTGTATAATCAAGCATCCATTTGTTTTTGAGGTAACTGAGGCAAAAAATGGCTGAGAACTTAACCTACAAGGATGCTGGTGTTGATATCGATGCTGGTGAGGAACTGGTAGAGCGTATTAAGGGCCCTGTTAAGCGTACCACCCGTCCAGAAGTAATTGGCGGCTTAGGTGGCTTCGGTGCTTTAACTCGCATTCCTCAGGGCTACAAGGAGCCTGTATTAGTTTCTGGCACTGACGGTGTTGGTACCAAGTTACGTCTGGCTATCGATCTTAAGCGTCATGATACTGTAGGCCGTGACCTCGTAGCTATGTGCGTTAACGATCTTATCGTTCAGGGTGCAGAGCCACTCTTATTCCTCGATTACTATGCAACTGGCAAGCTCGACGTAGACGTGGCTGCTTCTGTTGTAACCGGTATTGCTAATGGCTGTGAAATGGCAGGCTGCGCTTTAGTCGGCGGTGAGACTGCTGAAATGCCTGGCATGTATGAGACTGGTGACTACGACTTAGCTGGTTTTAGCGTAGGTGTAGTTGAGGCCTCCAAGATCATCGACGGCTCTAAGGTAAAATCTGGCGACACCATCGTTGCTATCTCTTCAAGTGGTCCACACTCTAATGGCTACTCTTTAATCCGTCACATCTTAAAGCTTGCAAACGTAAACCCAGATGCAGATAAGCTCCCATCAGGTCAGTCAGTTGCTGATGCTGTTATGGCTCCTACCCGCATCTATGTAAAGCCTCTGCTCAACCTCATTAAGAATGTTGATGTTCACGCAATGGCTCACATCACTGGCGGCGGCTTCTGGGAGAACATCCCACGCGTTCTGCCAGATAACACTGTTGCTACTATCGATGCTGCAACTTGGCAGTGGCCTGAGATCTTCGACTTCTTAAAGGCTAAGGGCAATGTTTCAACCTACGAAATGTATCGCACCTTTAACTGCGGTGTAGGTATGCTTGTGATCGTAGATGCTGCTGAGGCTGATAAGACTGTAGAGCTTCTTAACGCTGCTGGTGAGAAGGCATGGGTTGCTGGTCAAATTACCGCACGTGCTAATGCAGATGATAAGCAGGTTGAAATTCTCAACATGCAGGCTTAAGCTATACACATAAAGCACACTCTTGCCAGGAGGTGTGCACGAATAGGCTTTACTCGCTTTGAACGGCGGTAAAGCCTTTTTTATGCCCTTTTCATAGCATTTGCCCTATCAGCTCCCCTCTTCTAGTCGATAAATATCCCCTCTAAAGGCGCAACTAAGCCATTTTTCAATAAGCGAATAGCCGCGTTGGTATATTTACTTTCCTAATTTTAAAAATCCCATAAATAAGCGTTTTTTATATTTTTACGGTTAACAAGTAGTCATCTTGAGGCAGCTGACTTCAATTGACCTCAGTGCTCTTTAAATTGCTCTAAAAAGTGCATTAATCGCTCGAAAATCATCTTAAAATGTAAACATAAATGTGTATATATTAAATTACTTGTAATACAACTTAGAAAATATTTTCACGTGATCTTGCTCTGATCTCTGAAACATATAGGCAAAACTAAGATCTTAAAGTCAGATCTGAGATCTTGAGATCTCAAAATGATAGGTGACTTGATCGGTCAGATCTTGATAAGGGATCATGGCTATGATCTTAAAAGATCAAAATAAACGATCTTGAAAAACGATCTTGAGACTTTTTAAGATCGTGAGCTATCTACATGCCTTGGATCTCAAAACTCAGCAAAAGAACTTTTATATTGCCTCATTTTATGAGCTTGATGGGGGCAAACGCTCAGTATTTCTGATAATCTTGCCATTAAGTGTAATGTTCTTGTTTCTGGCGATCTTAAGCACTATAGCCTTATGTAAGTCATATTAAGGAGTTTGAAGATCATAAGAGCTATCAACACCTTACCTTTTTAGATGACATTTAACCCCACTATTTTCATCTGTCATCAATGTCACGCCAGATTGAAGATCACGCTTTTGTCGCTGAATTAGTTCAGCTAAGCACACTTGTGCAGCGGATATACGCTAGTTAATAGCGGAGGTGAATATGTCTGGATACAAGAGTGTCACCAATAGCACCGACCTTGCTCTCGCTTTATACGAAGATGCTAGAGAAATGGTTTTATCAGGCCCTTTAGCATCAGGTATTTATCATGGTTGTAAGAGCATCCGCCGTCTTAGGATTTGTGTTGTGCTGTTTGGCATTTTAGGATTAGGTTGTGTGTACTATCCTCAAGTGTTGCTGCCGGCATTGCTCGTATTTCCTGTGCTAATGGCAATATTCGTGTTGCCTCTTATCTACCTTAGCTTTGCTAACGTGTCACCAGGTATGGTCAATCGTGTGCGACGTCGCTACTTAGTTTTAAACTTTGATCCTGGAATGCAAAGTCTGCATCTTAAGAACCGTTGTGCTCGCTTTGAGGGAGATAATGTTGAGATCCCTCGTCGTCGACCAAGGGTTTGCCCGATGTATACCATTAATCCTCAAAGACATAAGTCTAAGGGCGTACATACTGCATAGAGAGGAAAGCCTATTTTATTGGCTTGTAGTTATAGCTGAGGATCATCACCCAAGATCTTAGTTAACTTACTTTTTTGTTCGCACAGTCAAAGCATAGGGACTTTATTAGCGCTCACAACGCAAGTTGTGGGCGCTAATAGTTTGTGGGCTACATAGATCTTGTGATCAAGACTGAGATCTTATGATCAAGTGATACCATCGCAAGCAACTTAATATCAGAATTTATTGTAAGAATGCCATGATAAGTGATGGTAATTAAGAACTCTAGATCACAACCCTACGATCTTATGCAAGATCGGCATCATCACCACAAGTGTACTTCCATGTAACTGTCGTCATTGCATCTGTGCTTATGGCGATGGAAGGCCGTTATTTTGCTGTTGCATGCCATGCAATAGAATATTATGTAGCTATGCTTAAGCTAAGTCTTTTACTAGACAATAGCCTAAAAATGATGAGTGAAAAGGGCAGTGCTCAATAATTTGTATAGCATTTGTTCAACGGAAGGTGCTAATGCCAAAATCACAAGAGTCCTCTGCGGCAGAGGCTAAAAGTAGACTGCATAAAGTGTTTGGTCGAAACAAGAAAGATGCTAGTGAAAATACAGAGGATCAGAAGGTAGAACAAGATCATGCAGCAAATGCTCAGGATCATAGTGGCAGTCAAGGTACTGCAGCTGATGATATTGAGTTAGTAGAGTGTGAGATCGTTGCAGATGCAGCAGCTGATGCTAAAGAAAAGGGCTTTGGACAGAAGATTGCTAAAAGTACAGCCAACTTACGTGATCACATTACATCTGGCTTTGCCAAGAAAGTAAAGAAAGTTAAGGTTGAGCATGATTCTGAGCTAAAAGATCGCTCTAAAAGTGCAGTTGATGCCGACGCTGAGGAAGTCATCGTGGTTGTTCCTGATAACCGTGCCTTAGTCGTTGTGCATACTAAAGAGGAACTTAATGAAGCCCAAAAGAGCGGTGCAGAGCGTATCTTAGTTAAGGGTGAGCTGGGTAAGAAGTTGCATACCTCCTTTAAAGCATTACGCTCAATTGGCTCATCCTCTTTAAATACCTTAGCTCTGGTAATTAGTGGAGCTGCCTTATTTGCTCCTTTTACTGGTGGCGTCTCTTTGGGCGCTGCAGGTACAGTGATGGGGACAGTAGGCGCTGCGCTAACCGCAACCGCAATTGCAGCGATTTCTGCAATTGGTCTTGCGCTAGTGATTGCCGTGTTTAAAGGTTATGAGGAAGTGCGTCTTGGTGGCGGAGGCATGGAGCTAGTCATCAAGAAAGGCAAGAAGAAAGATGGCGAGCCGGGTAATGAAACAACCGATACCGCCGATGAAAAGGCCGCAGCTGCCGATCAATGATAGGTTCGCTACTGGCGATAAAAAGGTTTCAGCCGATGAATAGGTTGCAGCTGATGAATAGGTTGCAGCCGATGAATAGGCTGCTGCTGATGGCAACCACGCATAAAACGAGGCATCTTATGCGCCTAAGTGAAGTCTAGATAGAAGTAGCTTGTCTAAAGGCCATGCTCCATACAAAAGATTAGATGGGGCTTACCTCTGCCCAAAGCAAAAGAGCCAGGCTTAAGGATAAGTCTGGCTCTTTTGGTTATATGCCTTAGATGGCATTAGTAGTGGGTATCAGTGATGATAGCTTCGATACCGCGAATGAAAATATGGATGATGGTGGTGTGTACTTCCTGAATACGATCAGCATAGCCACTGTGTGGCACGATCAGAGGGATATCGCACATATCCTTAAGAGTGCCGCCATCTTTACCTAAGAGGCAAATGCTCTTCATGCCCTTGTCTTTACATACCTTGCAGGCTTCAATAATGTTCTTTGAGTTGCCTGAGGTAGAAATGCCTAAGAAGATATCACCTTGAGCGCCTACGCCTTGTACAAAGCGAGAGAAGATGTAGTCAAAGCCGTAATCATTACCAACACAAGTGATATGGCTAGGATCGCAGATAGCAATAGCAGGCAGTGATGGGCGATCACCACGATAACGGCCAGTTAGTTCTTCTGCAAAGTGCATGGCATCGCACATGCTGCCGCCATTACCAGCGCTAATTACTTTACCGCCATTACTAATGCTCTGAGCCATCAGCTCAATAGCTTGTTCAATCTTTTCTACAGCACCTTCACTTTGGAGATAGTTATCTACAGTGTTGCGTGACTCTTCTAGATCTTTGCGGATATCAAAATCAATGCGTGACAAAGTCTTGTCTCCATGTGATGAGCTTGGATAAATTCCTGCACTTCTCTTTTGTAAGAGATTATGTGCCTCATTAAGATGATTATCCTAATGAGATAAGTATAAGGTCATTAGTTAGTTGTATGCAACTAACTTAAAGTGCATGCATATGAGCGCTTTTCTCATTGCGCAGTGCCAAGACAATGCTCTTGTGAGCCTATAGCTAAGCATAGTGCTAAGGCTATCCGATAAACTGCCTATAGCTAAGGATAGTGCCTAGGCAATTCGATAAACGTCTAGTAGCTAAGGACAGTGCTAAGGCAATGTGATACACGGCCAATAGCTAAGGACAGTGCTAAGGCAATGTGATACACGGCCAATAGCTAAGGACAGTGTGGGGTATTGGTTGTTAATAACAGTTATAGAGCTTAAGCTTGGCCAAGTACGCGGGCCTTCCACTCATTGTAGGCCTGCAGATCTTCAGCTTCGAGTGCTTCAAGGGCTTTGGTGAGCTTTTCATCTAAGAAGCGTTGCATTAGCTCGGCTTTTTGCGCACTAACACGGGCTTTGTATTCTTTCTTGCCTTCATCTTCACCTTTTTCAAGATAAGGGAAGGTGAACTCTTTAGACCAATTAGAGCCAGCAAGAGGATTGCCGTTCTCATCAGCGCCAGTTTTTACCGCTTGACCAAGACTTAACATGGTAGAGAGGTTTTTAGCGTGGCGACAGTCTTCAACATTCATGACCTTAAACTTAAAGCCTTGAGGTCGTTTCCAAGTGCCGCTAGTGCCTTTAGAACTCTCGATCTTTAAGTCAAAGGTAGACTGACCACCTGTCATAGCAAGATAAACTTCAGCCAGCAGCTCAGCGTCAAGTAACGCGCCGTGTTGTACACGGTGTTTGTTACTTACGCCAAAGATGTTACATAAGTTATCTAAGTTAACTAAGTGACCAGGGTGGAGCTTTCTTGCCAAGCTAACAGTATCAGTAACTGTAGCAATATCAGTGGTCTTTTCAGTAAGACCCATTAAAGAAAACTCTTTATCCATAAAGGAAGTATCGAACTTAGCGTTATGGATTAAGAGCTCAGAGCCACGGATGAAGTCAATAAAGTCATGGGCAATATCAGAAAACTTAGGCTTGCCTTTGAGCATGTCCCAAGTATAGCCGTGAACCTTGGTTGCCTCTTCATCAATAGGACGTTCAGGATCTAGGTAGACCTGTAAATGTCGGCCGGTGATCTTACGATCGATGATCTCAACACAACCGATTTCAATAATACGGTGATCTCCAGGAGTTCCGTCATCAGACTTACCTGTAGTTTCGGTATCGAGTGCAACCTGTCGTTTCACAAAGCCTCCGCAGCTTGGCAAATAACTTAATGTACAGATGTATTGTACCAAATGCCTACATCAGCATTGCATGATCTGTAAACATCAATCTTATCCATCTTATATAAGCTTATGCTTGCCTTTGTCTATGAAAGAACATGCCTCTGCCTAGAGGGCAAATGGTGAGGCAAGGGAGCAAAATATGTCTTATTATGTGTGTAATATAAAATGTGCAATACTGTAGGCAGCAAAACCATATAATCCACGGGCTTTGTCGCTCAGTGGTGGCAAGCAAAATGTGGGTATTGCAAAGTTACAATTTTTTTGCTTTTGTTATCGGATACGATATATATCGGGTTTTATCTGTTTTATAGTGTCTAAAAAAGAGTGCTTTCGTGAAACGTTCACCAAAATGAATACAAAAGAGGGCATTGGCGATAAAGTTGATCAGATAAACGATCTTTTTTTCAAAAAAGTTCCCAAGTTGATCTGACGATTCTTTGAAAATATGATGTATATCTCATTTTAAACGCGATAGATAAGCGCTTAGTGTCTTTAAATGACCTAAGTTTTGTATCTAGACTAGATACGTTATTTTGTTTTTATGAGTTGCGATAAAACGTTATATATAAGCCATTTGTCTTGTATACTAGTGATAGCATTAAGCGGCGCATTTTATAGCGTTTTGTTAGGGTAATAGAGTGTCTTTTGTTATAATGCAAACCGATTCAATGGGGTGTTACTTTTAACACAACCTTTAGAGCCTTTTAATGGCAAAAGTTGACCACGTTTATTAAAACTGAGCTTGGTGCCCACGATTTAGTAAATGCAGGGAAACATCTTGCTAAACCCAAAAACGCCTAACGCGTTTTGTGAGCATATTGAATCTTTAAACTGGGTTTTTCACCGCATAAAAGCTGATGTAGAGCTTTGGTATCGCTCCAGCTACCCTTTTTAAGGTTGCGGACGTCGCCTGATGGCTGTGGTATTGCCGTTTGGCGTGGTTATAGGTCCGATGCGGAATCTTTTTATGAGAGTATCGGATGAAAGAAGTTTTTGTTTTCACTGACGGTTCTTGTCTTGGCAATCCTGGCCCTGGTGGCTATGGTGCGGTACTAAAGTATAAGAACATGGTGAAAGAGCTGTCTAACGGTTATGAAAGAACCACTAACAATCGCATGGAAATCCTTGCAGTTGTAGCAGCTCTAGGCTGTCTAAGAGAGCCTTGTGCGGTACATATTACTACCGACAGTCAATACGTTAAGAATGGTATCTCTTCTTGGATACATGGCTGGAAGAGAAATGGGTGGCTTACTTCAACTAAGCAACCTGTGAAGAATGTTGAGTTATGGAAGCAGCTTGATGAGCTGGTTGCAAGACACAATGTTCAGTGGCATTGGGTTAAAGGTCATTCAGGTCACGCTGAGAATGAACGCTGCGATGAACTTGCCCGTACTGCTGCTTCAGGTCAAAACGCTCCTTTACAAAAGGACGATACCACCCCTTAAAGATATGGTTACAGTATCTTTTCCTTTCTTAAGGTGTTGAAACTCTAAAGCTTTACAAAAGACTTTACTAAGGGAATTAAGCTCTTGGATGATCCATATTTGGTTCATCACCTGTTACGCATGCAGGATAAGAGCATTTCAATGAGGAACCTAATCGAGGTTTCCTGTCTTTCAATTGGATTTTAGTCGCATCGTGCGACTTGGTTTAATTTAAGGCTTAGTTAGTTTAACGATTAGTTGGGCTCTTGCATTAAACCACTATTAGCTTGAGGGCAGCTCTGCTCTTATTAAATGAGCAGACACACAGTCTCAAGCACGCATGTACAGTTCATTACGCGAATTTTCAGCTTCAATAACAATCACAAGCTGTTTACAAGCTGCTTAGCTCATTGCGCTAAAGCACTTAGGGTAGTTTTTTTTCTAAAACATGCCTTTAGTGCAAAACATGCAGGGATTTGAATACAAATGAAAGGTTTGCATTCAAAACTTTTTACCGTGTATGTAAAGGTGCTTGTGTAGCTAAAAGAGTTTAATTTCGCGCCAATGCTGATACAACCAGGTGTTCTAGCGTAAATCTAGAGCTTGAAAGTTACTTTTAAGCTAAAAAATAGCTTGCGCTAAGTTTGTCATGTTTTTTCAAGACTAAGATGCGACAAACCAAAAGAGCACGAGGTTCTCAAAGTTCAAATTCACAGTACTTAATGGTCAAACTTCTTTTGCCAAGTACTGATTGAAAAAGCTTTGGGATGCTTTTTTTACAGTCCTTATCTTCTCTTTTGGGTCGAGTTACGTGCTCACCTTAATGCGTTTTCAAAGAGATAAATTGGACTGCTGCGTGTTAAACAAATGGCATTTATGCCAAGTGATGGTGGAATGATTAAGAAAACCTTTATTGTTTTTCTCAGCTCAATCCTGTTCTTTGTCGCCGGCTGTACTACTGATAGCTATATCGACAAGAAATCTTCTGAATCTGAAGTAGCAAATGTAACTGAAGCTACTCAAGTAACTAAGAGCGCTGAAGAGCTCTTATTTAACCCATCTAAGGATTACGGCTCCTTATGGGAGAGCGATCTCTTTGCTGATGATCGTTTTACTTTAAAGATTAAGCTTAGTGACTCTGAAAAGCGTGAAGCTAAGAAACTGGCCCGTTCCTTTGAGTCTCATATGGATCGCGCCAAGATCTTTATGCATTACCTGCTCACTGAGCTTGAGGCTCGCAATCTGCCAGCCGAGCTTGCAGCTGTTCCTCTTGTAGAGAGCGGCTTTAAGGTTCGTGCTCGCTCCTATGCTGGTGCCCACGGCCCATGGCAGTTTATGCGCCGTACTGGTAAGAGCTTTGGCCTTAAAGTCACCTCTCATTATGACGAGTTTTACGACTTTGTTACTTCTACTCAGGCCTCTTTATCTTATTTAGAGCACCTGTACAAAGAGCTCAACCAAGATTGGGAATTAGCTTTAATTGGCTACAATCAGGGTGAGTTTGGCGTAAAGAAGGCAATTCGTGCAGCTAAGCGTAATGGCGTTAAGAACTTAAGTGCTGAGAATTTACCACTGACTCGTGGTGCTCGTACTTACTTAAAGCGCTTTAGAGCCTATGCAGCAATCTTACAAGAGCCTGAGGCTTTCGGTGTATCACACCCTGAGGTAGATAACCGTATCGCTTTCAAGCGTGTTGCAATTGGCGATCGCGTGCACTCCATGTCAGAGGCTGCTAAGATCGCAGGTGTTGAACTTGATGATTTAAAGCACCTCAATGCAGGTTTCTTAACCGACTCTTTAAAGTCTGAGAGCCACCGTGGTCTGTTAATTCCATCAGAGCATGCTCTGCAGTTTGAGCAGGCTTTAGGCTTAGTAAGCGGCTCTCCTGTTGGTAAGGCCTATACTAAGGTTGCTAAGCACAAGCCTCACACTAATGGCTAAACAAAGCTAGCAAGGTAGGTAGAAGCGATATATGGCTTTTACCCGCCCAACAAAAAAAAAGACCCAGGATCACCAACATGATCCTGGGTCTTTTTGTTTTTAGGCAACCTAAATCAATAGTCATCAAGAAGTTTTGCCTTTGTCAGCTCTTAGATCTTATGACTATATACAAGATGGCGATCTTATTAACCTGGGCACAGATGCGATCTTATGACCATATACAAGATTGCGATCTTATTAGCCTAGGCACTGATGCGATCTTATGACCATATACAAGATGGCGTTCTTATTAGCCTAGGCACTGATGCGATCTTATGAACCTGTAAGTGTGCGTGATCTTGTGGGATATGGTGCTACAAGAGATAAGATCGCAGATGGTACTGATTACAGCGGGATTTGATGGCCAGTGTAGGTAAGGACATGAGACGAAGTATCGTCAGTGCTCATACGGTTGTTAGAGAGATTGCGCTCTAACAGATCATCGCTATTATAGACACGACCACGCTTAGAGCCCATCTCAGTTAAGATCGTGCAAATCTCTTTGAGCTCATTGAAGTTAATGTTTTTACGAGCGTACAAACACAGTGGCTTTTTGACCGCCTTGTTTTGATAGATTAGCTCATAGCGGAAAGTTTTATTGGATGCCTGATAGTCTCCTCTAAGTAGAGATCTATCAATGATAAGAGCAGAGTTTGGCCTCTGCAAAATAAGTTTGCGGCCCTCTGCTATGGATGATACGGCCTCAATTTGCACCTCATTAGTAAGATGCAGCATCTGTATTAAAGAGAACTGCTCATCAAGCAAATGCTCTTCTTCACATACAGTAAAGAGCTTTAACTTATTAAGTTCATCAACATCAAGCTTAAGCTTGGATACGCCAGAGTGTGGGATGTCTGTAGAATGCGAGATCTCTGCATACATCTTAGATGAGAAGAGCTTGATACTAGAAAAAGACTCACTACCACTCAAACGCTGACCATCTGAGACGAAGGCATTAATGCAACCGTTACCAAATTGCTCATAGAGCTCATCATGAGAACCATAGATGATAGAAAGCTCCAGGCCAGTACGATTAAGCACCAGCTCTTTAAGCCTACCCGGCATCTTGTCTTTATCCATTGAGGAGAGCAGGCCTAGTCGTAGCGTAGAGCCAAGATTGCGGTTTACTCTTTGAACCTTCTCAGTGAGCTCCTCGACCTCTTTGAGGATGTGTCCTGCGCGATCATACAAAAGCTTACCTGCAGGAGTCACTTCAAAGCTGCGACCAATACGGTTAATCAAGGTAACATCAAGCTCTTTTTCTAAGTTCTTAATTTGCATAGATAGAGCAGGCTGAGTGATAAAGCACTCTTTAGCTGCCTCGGTAAAGCTATGCTTATCTACTAAACAAATGAAGTAGCGAAGCTGTTGTACTTGCATTAAGACAACTCCAAACTAGAAAAAGGGCCACACAAACTATCAGGGTTTGCGCAAAAATGCCAATTAAAGCGTATACCATCAACGTTTGCGCAAAAACGCCAATGTAAACGCATACCTTTAGAGGTCGGCGCTGTTAGGCTACCTTTATTAATTTGGGTAGCCATACAGACTTAGTCGCCTAGCCTTAGCTATCCTTAGCTTTTGGCTTGGCCGCACAGGCGGAGACTGAGAAAGCCTTTAGCTTGGCCGCACAGACTGAGCTTGAGTTTGCCTGAGCTAGCCTTGCGGTAGGTTGCACAGTCTGGGCTTGAGCTTGCCTGAGCTTTAGATAGTGATGTTGTTCTCTTTGAGAATGTTTAAAAGGTCTTCTTCACTGTAGACAGTAATGCCAAGCTCATTTGCCTTATCAAGCTTAGATCCAGCCTCTTCACCTGCAACCACAGCAAAGGTCTTTTTAGAAACAGAACCTGAGACTTTAGCGCCTAAAGACTCTAAAAGCTCTTTAGCCTTATCGCGCTTTAAGGTAGCTAAGGTGCCAGTAAGTACGAAAGTCTTGCCTAAATATGGCTTATTGTCAGCGTTCATATCGCTAACTTGTTCGCACTCGCTGAGCTCTAACTTAGCCTCGTTGATAAGACGATCGATAACAGTGATGTTATGTTCTTCTTTAAAGAAATCGACAATGTAACGAGCGGCTACTGAGCCAATGTTTGGAATGCTCTGCAGCTTCTTCTCGTCAGCGGCCATTAAATCCTGAATGGTGCGGAAATTAGAGGCAAGGATCTTAGCAGTGGTGGTGCCGACTTCACGAATACCTAAAGCATAGATGAAGCGGTTTAAAGGACGCTTTCTTGAACCATCGATATTAGCAATGAGCTTCTTAGCTACAGTCTTGCCTAAGAAGCGAGTCTTGCTCTCTTCATCCTTGCTTGCCGACTCAACTAATAGCTTTTCAAGCTTATCTTCAGTAAGAGTGTATAAATCGGCAATGTTGTGAATGAATTGCTGATCGATTAAAGCCTCGGCCAAACGCTCGCCTAAGCCATCGATATCCATAGCAGCACGCTCTACATAGTGCTCGATAGCCTGACGCTGCTGTGATGGGCAGAATAGGCCACCGGTACAACGGTAGGCTACACCATCACCCTCGCGCTCTAAGGCAGAACCGCACTCAGGGCAAACGCTTGGGAACACCACATCAGTTAGGGTAGCGCCTTCACGCTTTTCTAAGACAACACCTGCAATCTGTGGAATTACGTCACCGGCACGACGGACGATAACCATATCGCCAACCTTAATGCCTAAACGCTTGATCTCAGATTCGTTGTGCAGTGTGCAGTTAGAGATGGTTACGCCGCCTACATATACAGGGTCAAGACGGGCAACAGGGGTTACTACACCCGTACGTCCTACTTGGAAGTTAACGGCCAAAAGCTTGGTCATCTCTTCTTCAGGTGGGAACTTATAGGCAATAGCCCAGCGAGGAGCTTTAGCAGTAAAGCCCATCTCTTCTTGCATCTCTATGCTATTGACCTTAAGTACGGTGCCATCGATGTCGTAGTTTAAGGATGGACGCTGTGCACCAGTGTCGTTGTAGAACTCTCTTAAGCCCTCAAGGCCACGCACTACTCGAATAAGAGGATTTACCGGTAAACCTAAGCTCTTAACGTACTGCAGACGGCCATACTGAGTGTGCGGCATGATAGTAGAGTCTGATGACCTAGAATCAAGGCCACCTTCTTTTAAAGACTCAGGCTCATCATCCATGTAGCACTGACCAATATAGTAAGCATTGAAGGTGAGCGGACGTGAGGCAGTAATCTTTGGATCTTGTTGACGTAAAGAACCAGCTGCAGCATTACGTGGGTTAACAAAGGTTTTTTGGCCGCGCTTAGATGCCTCTTCGTTCCACTTTTTAAAACCGTCGCGTGGCATAAAGATTTCGCCACGAACATCTAAATAGTCAGGAATCTTTTGAGCAGCAAATTCATCTTGAATGCCTAAAGACTCTCGCTGCTCTTTAGTGAGTAAGCTCAGCTTTAAAGGAATAGAGTGAATGGTTTTGACATTAGCAGTCACATCTTCACCAGTGGTGCCATCACCACGTGTTGCTGCACGAACTAAGATGCCCTTTTCATAAATGATGGAAACAGCCAAGCCATCGAGCTTTGGCTCTACGCAGTACTCGACCTCAGAGCCAGATGACTCAAACATACGCTTGTTAAAAGCGCTCAGTTCTTCATCATTGAAGATATCGCCTAAGGACATGAGCGGGAATTTGTGCGCAACTGGGGCAAAGGTATTTAAGAGGCCATCACCAACACGTCTTGTTGGAGCGTCGGCATCTTTAAAGTCAGTCTTGGCCTCGATTTCCTCAAGCTGACGATATAGACGATCGTACTCAGCATCAGGAACGATAGGGTTATCAAGAACATAGTAAGCTTTTGCATAGCGGTTGAGCTTCTCAACAAGCTCACGATAGTTCTCGTAAGTTGGCTCTTCGTTCTGAGCTTCAATCAAAGAAAGTAGATCGTTCATCCAAAAAACCTCAGAGTGCATGACTAAGCAGCAGTGCAATTAGAGACAGCGCTAAGCTGATAGTTAATGCTTGGCAAGTGCAACAGCTGCTGATTGATTATTCGTCCATAATGGCGAGTATCAGTAGTTAACTACTAACGTAAGAGTACATGTTACAACGCCTAAGTGTGAAAGTACGTGTAACGCAAAAATTTCCTAGCTTATCTGTCTATGGCTGCTTTGCCTGACTATAAAATGCTTTGGTCATCTTACGTTTGCAGATATGAAAACGCCGCAGTATCTGCGGCGTTAGGAAGTCAGTAACTAAGCTTTAGTTAGCTACCAATAGTGTTCAAACCCTCATCGTAGTCTTGCAGCTCTGCTGCAATTGCATCTAAGTGGCTAGCCTCAAGTGGGCGGCGATGCTGGTCTTCAATACGACCACCAAGACGATTGATGAAGATTTCAGTAGCCATACGTAAGGCCTTAAAGTAGGCAAAGCCCTTACCCTTAGCAGGCAGACTCATATAAAGAGCAATAGCTGAGGTCTGATAGTTCTGCATATTCTCAGGGAAGTAATATGGCGCTTCCATAGAGCAGATACGGAATACCTCATTTTCCTTAGTAGAGGCGTTTTCATAGACAAAGTAAATCTTAAGATTGTCTTTGATAAAGCCCTGAATGAAGCCGTATTGATTGCACAGCTCTTCGATGTCCTCGCCTAAATAAGGCTTACCAGGCTCAGCAGATAAGATAATCTCGTAAACACTTAAAGGAGTGGATCGGCCATTGTTGCCTTTAGACAGGTTAACCTCTTCAATACCAGCATCAGCAGCAGCTTTCTTCATGTTGTTGACGCTTACAGAGGCATTGTTCTTTAAGCCACCAATGCTGTCATCATAGTCATATGGTAGTGATACTTTATGCGCTTGATGTTTAGCTGATGGGCTGTTAATTGGCTCGATGTCCATGTCATCAGCTTTATCAGAGCTTGGGGTGTCAGCAGTAACGATACGTACTTTGCCAACGTGCTCAGACTTAGAGAGTTCTTGATCGCGCTTGTTGTTCTTCTTAAGACGGCGGTTTTGTGGCTTACCTGAGAACCATAGTCCGTGCATTATAAAGAGGAATATACATACAGCACCCACAATCAAAACAATGGAGCTTGGGTCGGTGAATGAAGACATCTGATACCTCTAATGCAAAAAACACAACGGCTAAGTAGGGAGCTGATTAAACCACAAGATAGGTCATCAATAAAGATGCTAGGAGCAAGAAAAAGCTAGTAGGAGACTAAAGAATAGTTCCACTAACGCGCTTACATAAGCGCTCCACATGTGTCCGGTCATTATAACCTAAATAATTAAGCCAATTCTTAGGGACAAAGAATTGCGTCAATCAACACTAATATCCAAAGCCATATGGTTCTTAAGCGCAACATGACTGACTTAATCGTGAATGCAGCTCTTAGCTTATGGGGATTTAGTTCATTTAAATGTGATGTAGCCTTAAGTTAAGCAAGATAGTGGGTACGATTTGGTGCATTTAGTCAGAAAAGAGACTTTAACTAAGTTTTAGCAAAGACATATAGGCTAATCTTTAGCTCACATTAAGATAGGTCACTGCTTGGCACTTGCTATAAGTAGTGATGGTTTAATGCTGATAAGTTGATGATGGTAAAAGCTGTCTAGATTTGGTCACGCAGGAGTATGGGGCAATGAGCAATCAAGCGATAGGTAATTCTGAAATCGGAATTTCAAGCATGTTTAATTACATTCAGGAGGGCTTTAGACTTGCCTTAACACCTGAATGCCGTCTGTATGTAATCATACCGATCCTCATTAATATCGTGGTGCTTTCAGCTGGAGGCTATCTGCTCTTTAACGTTATTTACAGCTTCCTTGAGAGCTATGTAAATGCTTTGCCAGAGTTTTTATCCGCTCTTGCCTATTTAATTCAGCTGATTCTCTTTTTATCGATTGGCTTTGTCTTCGTCTACATCTTTTCTATGGTAGCGATCATCATTGCCTCTCCTTTTTATGGCTTGCTTGCTGAAAAGGCTGAGTCTTTAATTCGCGGTGAGAATGCGCTTGATGGCGATGAGGGATTTGCTGCCATCATTAAAGATGTGCCTCGTATTTTAAAGCGCGAACTTCAAAAATTAGGCTTCTATCTGCCACGCTTATTAGTCTGTGTCGTGATTTCTTTTATCCCTGTGGTTAATCTCTTAGCACCTTTTGCTTGGTTCCTATTAGCCGCATGGATGATCGGTATTCAATATGTGGACTATTCATACGATAACCACAAGATTCCATTTAAGCAGATGCGTCAGGAGCTAAGCCATCAGCGTCTTGCTACCTTTACTTTTGGTGCCTTAATTTCATTAGGCATGAGCATCCCTGTATTAAACTTGCTACTTCCTCCTGCAGCTGTGTGTGCGGGCGCTCGATACTATGTAGAAATGCAAAAGCGTTTTTCTATAGATTCTGTGATGCGCTAAATGCTGGTAAGATAGACTACATGCCTATAATGATGTACTAAGCTAAGACATAGTGCCTAAATTACTTTTAAGCTGTTGAAAGCACTGTATTTAGATATTGGCTTTTGTAAGCACAAGGCATAGTTAGTACATTAATTGCGGCAATGACGCTCAAAGAATCTTTTCTTTGCAGTGTGTTTGTGTCTATGGGCAGCGTTTTAGGAGGTTGCAATGTATACCATGTCTGGAGTGACTGTATCAGAGGGCGTAAGCGAGGGCGTTGCTTATGTACTATCTGACGGGTCTGAGGCTCATTCAGTTGATGTAGTTGCAACCTTTAGTGCCTCTGATGAGTGCCTTAAGTATCGTCGAGCTAGCCGCGACTTTGCCGCTAAGCTCAATAATGCTGCAAACGGAACAGTTCCAGATAAAGTACGTGACCTCTTTGGTGCTGTAGCTTCATACATCACTAATAACGCTAACATCAATGAGATCGATGCTCTTATCTATGATGGCAATAGCGCATTAGATGCCGCTAAAAGCGTGCTTTTACCAAAGATTGCTCGTTTTTCAGAAGCAGCCTCTTTTGATGATGAGGATAATGAGCACAAGTCATTACAAGATCAAGAAGATGATTGGGAGATGCAAGTGTCTTCCAATGAGTTGCGCTCTTTAATGCGCGACTTCATTGGTACCATTAGTGCCTCTCCAAGCGCTAATGATGATGTGCCTAAGCTCAATCGTCCAAGCGTCATTATTGCCAACGATTTAAGCCCAGCTCGCTTCCTCGCTTTACGTACCGATATGGTAAGAGCTGTGGTGCTTGAAGGAGGGCAGGCCTCTGGTCACTTAGGCACAGTGCTAAGAGATTTGTGCATTCCTGCTGTATATGAGGTTAAAGGCGCTTTAACCATTAAAAATGGTGAAGACCTCTTAGTTGATGCTACCCGTGGTACCGTTTTAGTTTCTCCTCCACAAGAGGCAGCTCGTTCCTTAATTGAGCAGCAAGACTACTACACTGCGCAAGAAAACGATGTGGTTATTGAGGACAATCCAGCCGTAACCGTAGCTGGCTCTTTAGGCGCTATTGGTGAAGTTGACCATATGGCCCGTTGCATTAACCACGGACTAGGTCTGTTACGTTCAGAATTCCTCTTTTTAAGCTATCACCATCGTCCAACTGTAGACGAGATGGTGGCAACTTTCAGCGCTATCTTTAATCGCGTACCAAAGAAAGCCCCTTTAACTGCTCGAACCTTTGACTTTGCAGGCGATAAGCAACCGTTATTTAGTGTCGAGTTAGATGAAAGCGGTGCTTTACGTAAATACGGCGCAAAGGTTGGCTCTAAGCTCATTAAAGATGAGATTAAGGCCATGTTGCTTGCATCTGTAGGTAGAGAGATTTATATCGTCTTCCCGCTGATCACTCGTATTGGTGAGGCTCGTTCATTACGTGGCTTAATTGATGAGGCTGTAGCTGAATTAAAAGCTGAGAATAAGCCAATTGGCAATCCTCATCCTGCCTTAATGATTGAAACTCCTGCTGCTGTGCTCTCTGCACGTGCTTTTGCTGCTTTTGGCGAGATGTTCGTTATCGGCACTAGTTCTTTATCTGAGTATGCTGCTGCACCTCGTCCACCTGAGGAGTATTTCACTCCTGCCTTAGCAAAGATGATTGCTATTGCCTGTAAGGCAGCTCGCGATGAGGGAGTAAAAGTAGGTATGGCTGGTCGCTTTGCACGTCGTACTGAGCTATTACCATTGTTCCTCTCATTAGGTGTAAGCTATATCACCACAGATGCCACCTCACTGCAGAGTGTCAGAAAGGAGTTACAAAAACTCACCGATAACGGCGCTACTCCTGTGTTTAAAGATGAAGTCTATGCTCAGGTTATGGAGGCCTCATCAGCCCGTGAGCTGCATGATCTTATCTTCCAAGATAACGCTTCTGCCTAAAGAATCAACATACAAGTACTACTTTCATCATGCCTATAGCTTTCTAGGCCTTTACCATTTGATAAGAGTTAACAACGGAGAATATTAAATGGGTTTCTTCTCGCAATTATTCAAACGCTCCGAGGGCAGTTCTTCTGCATCTTATGAGGCACCAGTTGTTAATGTAAATGCTGATGTTACTTTATATGCTCCAGTCTCTGGTACTTTGATGCCGCTAGGTGATGTCCCTGATATCGTGATCTCAGAAATGGTAATGGGTGAGGGCGTTGCAGTAGTGCCAGAGAGCGAATCAGTTGTTGCTCCTTGTGATGGCATCATCTCGCGACTGCTGCCAACTAAGAATGCGTTTGCAGTGCGTATGGAGAATGGTCTAGAGGTCTATGTAAGTTTTGGCGTTGAGTCCATGGAGACTCAAGGTGAAGGCTTTACTGTAAAGATGGCCATTGGCGATGAAGTTAAGAAAGGCGATGTCGTACTCATTGCAGACTTACGCACACTCTCTCAGAGACTTAAGTCCACCATCGTGTCCATGATTGTAATACGCTCCTCAGGCAAGCTTGATAAGGTAGTTCCTGCCTCAGGCAAGGTCACTGCGGGTCAAAGTGCTGCAATTTGGATTAACCTTAAGCACTAACAAGCCTCCTTGTAAACTAAGCAGCTGCGCTTATCTCAATAACCACATCTACAGCACGCAGCTGCATCAATACCCATCGTATCCCCATACAGTTGCATCAATACTCATCGTATCCCCATACAGCTGCATCAATACCCCTCATATCCCACACAGCAGCATCATGCTCAAGCTGCGTCTAGCAGCCACTATCAGTTCATTGCAGCTTATTGCTGAGCCACGCACTCATTCAGGTATAGCCAATTCATTGCTGCGCTCATTCTTCTTTAGATTTTTGATCTGGGGCCTCATTATTAATCTTTAGTTTTTTAGCCTGTTTTTGAGCTTTTTCATAGACTTCTGCCGCAAACTCAAAACTTGCATAAGCCTTCTGTGCGCTGCTATCGTGTGCTCTAAAGCTAAGGTAAGGGGGGCTTACAGCTATGGCCTTAAGATATCTACTTTCTGATAAAAAAGCAGAATGTACTTTGTCGATTTTAGGAAGGTAGTTATAGAGCTTGGAGCTATTGATGATTTGGGGTTGGTGAAATGAAAAAAGCCTGTCAAATGACAGGCTTTTTTCTAGGCCAGCCTCATTAGAGACTGGCTTTAAATTGCTATGAAAGCTGAAGATTAGATGTTAGCAACGATCTCTTCAACAGTCTTCTTAGCATCGCCGAAGCACATGAATGAATTATCCTTGAAGAATAATGGATTCTGTACGCCGGCGTAACCAGCATTCATAGAACGCTTGAAGATAACTACGTTGCGAGCCTTCCAAACCTCAAGAACTGGCATACCAGCGATTGGGGAGTTTGGATTCTCTAAAGCGGCTGGGTTTACGGTATCGTTAGCACCGATAACGAGTACGGTATCGGTATCTTCGAAGTCATCATTGATTTCATCCATTTCAAGAACGATATCGTATGGAACCTTAGCCTCAGCAAGTAATACGTTCATGTGACCAGGTAAACGGCCTGCTACTGGGTGAATAGCGAAGCGAACGGTGGTGCCACGAGCCTGTAACTTCTCAGTTAAGGATGCAACAGCAGCCTGAGCCTGTGATACAGCCATACCGTAACCTGGAGCGATGATAACTGAAGAAGAGTTCTTTAACAGATCAGCAACTTCAACAGCCTTTAACTCATGGTACTCGCCGATTTCCTCGTCGGAGTCTGCAGCAGCACCTTCGTTACCGAAGCCACCAGCAATAACAGAGATGAAGGAGCGGTTCATAGCCTTACACATGATGTAAGACAGAATAGCACCTGAGGAACCTACTAATGCGCCAGTAACGATTAAGAGGTCGTTTGACAGCATGAAGCCTGATGCAGCTGCAGCCCAACCTGAGTATGAGTTCAGCATTGAGATAACAACTGGCATATCAGCACCACCGATAGCAGCAACTAAGTGCACACCAAAGGCAAATGCGATAAGAGTCATCAGAACGAGTGGGATGATGGATGGGGTATCAGCAGCCATGAACCATACGCAGAGCAGTACGGATACGATGATGCCAGCCAGGTTGAGGTAGTGACCGCCAGGCAGCATTAAAGGTGCTGACTTGAATACGCGTAACTTAAAGGTACCGTTGAGCTTACCGTAAGCAACGATAGAACCAGTGAAGGTTACAGCACCGATGAAGATACCTAAGAAGATCTCGATAAGGTGGGTGTTTAACTCACCAGAGGTCATCTCAGCAGCGTGGCCAGCTGCAGCTGCAGCCTGCTCAGCAGCTTCCATCATAGCAACGATAGTTGCCTGAGAAGCGCCAACAGGGATAGAAACAGCGTCAGATGCAACAGCGCCTAACTCGAAGTAAGAGTTGAAACCAACTAATACAGCAGCTAAACCTACAAATGAGTGCAGACATGCAATCATTTCTGGCATCTGGGTCATTGCTACACGCTGAGCAACGTAGATACCAATTGCAGCACCGATGATCATAGCTACGACGATTAAGCCGAAGCCAAGACCGGTTTCTACCTGAGCAAAGGTTGCAAGCAGTGCGATGCCCATACCGAACATACCGGATAAGCAACCGTACTTAGCAGTTTCCTGCTTAGATAAGCCAGCTAAGGCTGCGATGAAGAGCAGAGCGGCCAAAATATAGGCCATGTGAATTGGACCTGCTACCATTTTTTATATTCTCCTGAACCTTATGCCTGTTTCTTGAACATAGCCAGCATACGGCGAGTTACAGCAAATCCACCGAAGATGTTGATGGAAGCGATGAGAACGCCGATAAATGCAAATAAGGCGATGATGAAGCTGCCAGAGCTAATCTGGAGCAGAGCGCCAACAACGATAATGCCTGAAATAGCGTTAGTAACAGCCATTAAAGGTGTATGCAGAGAATGGGTAACATTCCAAACTACGTAGTAACCTACTACACATGACAGTACGAATACGGTGAAGTGTGGTAAGAACTTCTCAGGGGCAAACAGACCAATAAGAGCGAACAGAACGAGGAAGATACCTGCAACAGTGCCCTTAAAGGTATTTGAAATCTGACGCTGCTCAACCTTCTGAACAGGAGCTGCAGCAGCCTGCTGTGCAGGAGCGGCAGAAACGCTGATTGGTGGAGGTGGGAAGGTGATTTCGCCCTGCTTAGTAACACTCATGTTACGTAAGATCACATCTTCAAAGTCGATGTCGATGTTGCCATCCTTGTTCTTAGAGAGGATCTTAACGAGGTTTACTAAGTTGGTGGAGTACAGCTGTGAAGACTGTGCTGGCAGACGGCATGCTAAGTCGGAGTAACCGATGATCTTAACGCCATTCTCGGTAACGTGAATCTTGCCTTCCTGGGTCAGTTCGCAGTTACCGCCAGTTGCAGCAGCAAGGTCAACGATAACTGAACCTGGCTTCATGGACTCAACCATTTCCTTAGAAATGAGTCGTGGAGCCTTCTTGCCTGGAATAGCAGCGGTAGTGATGATGATGTCTACATCTTTAGCCTGAGCAGCGAAGAGCTCCATCTCAGCCTTGATGAACTCATCAGACATTACCTTTGCGTAACCGTCAGATGAACCGCCTTCTTCATTCTTAAAGTCTAACTTTAAGAACTCACCGCCCATTGACTTAATCTGGTCGGCAACTTCAAGACGGGTATCGAATGCGCGAACAATAGCGCCTAATGAGTGAGCAGCACCGATAGCGGCCAGACCTGCTACACCTGCACCGATAACCAGTACCTTTGCTGGAGGAACCTTACCAGCAGCGGTAACCTGACCAGTGAAGAAACGACCGAAGTTGTGAGCAGCTTCGATAACAGCACGGTAACCAGAAATGTTAGCAGTGGATGACAGAGCGTCCAAAGCCTGTGCACGTGAGATACGTGGGACCATGTCCATTGCCAGGACATTGACTTTCTTCTCGTTGAGCTTCTGTACGAGCTCAGGATTCTGTGCAGGACGGATGAAGCTTACTAAGGTTTGACCCTCTTTCATAAGCTTAATTTCATCGTCGGTTGGTGCATTGACCTTGAAGATCATGTCGCTTGACCAAACTTCGCGACCGCGAACAACCTTTGCACCTGCAGCGCTATAGGCAGCGTCGTCAAAGCTGGCGTCGGCACCGGCACCGGACTGAACTGCAACCTCAAAGCCCAACTTGATGAGCTTGGTTACGGTATCAGGAGTGGCGGCCACTCTTGTCTCGCCTTTCAAGCTCTCTTTTGGAATACCTATCAGCATGGCTTCTTCCTGTTAAAAATGAATTACTTTACTTCTTACCAAAGTCAATGACTAACGGTTTCTGACTTAATAAGTCAGCAAGAAAATTACATCTGGAAATGATGCTACGAAGCGCGGCAAACAGCAAGATTTTTAAAGTCAGATTTAGAGCAAGCACACAAAATAAAAGGCGTGTTTTGCAAGCAATCATGATCGAGAGCTTGCTTAGTCAAATCTTACTTTGCAAACCTTAAGAGCATGCATCTAACAATGATCGACACAAGGCCAAAACATCATTAAGTGCACTTCTTTAGGGTCACTCATATTCAAGCGGCAAAATGCAACGCAAAATGTAGTATCAAATTTATAGCTTAGCTAGACAAAACTAAATGTTGCTAGACCAAGCTCAATGAATGCTCAAGAGCAATGGACTTATAGTCCTCGAGACTAATAGGCCATAGGGCCATAAGTCCGTTGCTCTACTGGCGATCACTTAAACAAGATGTAAAACTCTTAGTTAAGCTTTAAACCTTACTCTGCCAAGAGTGAGGTCACTGCTTTGATAATGCGGCGTGATCTTATGACAAGGCATCTAAAAAGGGTATGTTTTGAACGTGGTTTTGGGGCGATTTCGCTCTAAAACTATGTCAAATCTTTTTAAAGAGTGATCTAAATCAAACTTTGCCTTAATCATAGTGACAACAAGACATTATGGCACAGTTTTAAGTTCTGAACTTTCGGCTAGATCTCATAAGTGAACAATGGTTTTACAAAGCGCTAATTATGCTTAGTAATTTGTTGCTACATCTGACTTGGCAGCTATAAAGAAAGACAAAGAGCTTATCAAAAGGCACTCTTTAGAACGCTAATTTAAGTTAAAACTACCAACTTAGATTTACATGTCATATCAAAATGGCGATCGTGACACTAAAAAGTCTACCTGTGCTCTTATGGACTTATCAGAGAGGAGTGCCACTAGTTTTATGGTATTAGCTTTGGTGTTGCTAGTAGCTTGTTTCGGTTAATTGTTCTTAGCAATGGCGTGGGCTTTTGAAGTTTTTGCATTGAATACGGCTATAAAAGCATGGACAATGCGCATCCCTGGCAAGTTACGACGTAGGTTAATTACTTTATCCTCAAGATCACAGCTTGATAGTGCCTAAAAATGGCGTTTGTGAGATGTCTTTTGTGTTAAAATCGCTTGATTTCGATTTAGAGATCAAAAGGGCGCAGGGGCGATAAATTACATTTGTTTGTATCTACAAGATCACAGGATCATGAGCTTGCTGATTTTGACTATCGATCCGTTACTGATGCGCTCTAGTGCTATATAAGCTGAACTAAGTGTTAATTTGGATGAAGGCCTAAAAGATCAGAGTCTGTACTGTATATATATGCAGAGTGGTTAAAGCAGATATCTAAGATTGAGGCTGTCTTTAAGTTATTAAGACATAAGTCCTTTTAAAGATGTTAGGTCGGAGCTTAGTTTGATTGAGTGGTGGCAGTGCTCAATTGCTTATATAAGATCATTGACCCCCGTTTAAGCATCAGGGTGAACAATTGTTACGCAGCGATTTTAACTTCGATTTGCCTACAGAGCTTATCGCCAATTTCCCATCTAAGGAGCGCACTGCCTGTCGCATGCTATGTCTTGACGGCAATTCAGGTGCTACTGAAGATAAGATCTTTATCGATCTGAAGTCTTATTTAAAGCCTGGTGATTTGCTTGTTTTTAACGATACCAAGGTTATCCCGGCCCGTATCTACGGACGAAAGGATACTGGCGGTAAGTGCGAGTTCCTCATTGAACGTATCTTAAATCCTAAGCAAGCATTAGCTCATATTAAAGCCTCAAAGTCACCAAAGGCTGGATCAAAGCTTTACGTAACTGATGCACATGGTTTAGATAAGTACGTGCTCAACGTCCTAGGTAGAAACGGCGATCTCTTCCACATTAGCTGTGAAGATGAATACGAGATTTTGCCTATCTTGGATGATGTAGGTCATATTCCGCTTCCTCCATATATTGAGCGTGCGGATGAGCAAGAAGATCGTGAACGGTACCAGACGGTTTACTCTCGTGAGCCAGGTGCTGTCGCAGCACCAACTGCAGGTTTGCACTTTGATGAAAAGCAGCTTGATGATCTGAGAGCTTACGGCATTGATATGGCTTTTGTTACCTTGCACGTAGGTGCAGGTACTTTCCAGCCGGTGCGCGAGGATGACATTCTCAAACATCATATGCACAGTGAGTATGTGCAGCTGTCTCAAGATACTGCCAATAAGGTGATTGAGACTCATAAAAGAGGTGGCCGTGTTATTGCCGTTGGCACCACTGCAGTTCGCTCATTAGAAAGCGCTGCTTTATATGCACAAAAGCATGGCTGCAAAGATGAGATCGCCAAGTTTAATGACGATACTTCTATTTTTATTTACCCAGGTTATAAGTATCGTGTGGTAGATGCTCTTATCACCAACTTCCATTTACCTGAGTCAACTCTCATTATGCTCGTGTGTGCATTTGCAGGTTATAAAAACACTCTGCACGCCTATGAGCATGCTGTTAGTGAGCAGTATAAGTTTTTCAGTTACGGTGATTGTATGTTCATTACTAAGCGTACTGAAAATATGGATCTGCCTCCTTCATGTACAGCTCAAGAGGCGTTGGCAGCTGATGGCTTCCCAAAGAATAAAGAATAACTACAAGCAAAGTATTACTTAGATTATGGACTTTAAGATTTTAGCGCGTGACGGTAAAGCACGTCGTGGCGAACTCCACTTTGAGCGTGGCATTGTTCGTACTCCAGCATTTATGCCTGTAGGTACTTTAGGTACTGTTAAAGGTCTGCGCCCTGAGCACGTAAGCGAGCTCGGTGCTGACATTCTTTTAGGTAACACTTTCCACCTGTGGTTAAGACCAGGTACTGATGTCATTAAGGCTCATGGCGATCTGCACGACTTTATGAAGTGGGATAAGCCAATCTTAACTGACTCAGGAGGCTTCCAGGTCTTCTCTTTATCTGGCATTCGCAAAGTAACTGAAGAGGGCGTACAGTTCCGCCATCCAATTAATGGCTCTAAGCTCTTCTTATCTCCTGAGATCTCCATGCAAGTGCAATATGATCTTGGCTCTGACATTGTGATGCAGTTTGATGAGTGTATCGCTCTGCCAGCTGAGCAAAAGCGTATGCGTGAGGCTATGGAGCTGTCACTGCGCTGGGCACGCCGCTGTCGTGATGAGTTTGATCGTTTAGGCAATAAGAACAATCTTTTCGGTATTATTCAAGGCGGTACCGATGAGGGCTTACGTGAGGCTTCTTTAAAGGGCCTTACTGATATTGGCTTTGATGGCTATGCTATCGGCGGTTTAGCCGTAGGCGAGCCAATGCCTGTGATGTATAAGGCTTTATCTCACATCGCTCCAATCATGCCAGAGGATCGTCCTCGTTATCTTATGGGCGTAGGTCGTCCTGTGGATATTCTTGAGGGTGTACTGCATGGCGTGGATATGTTCGACTGCGTAATGCCTTCACGTAATGCACGTAACGGCCACTTATTCACCTCTCAGGGTGTAGTGAAGATTCGTAATGCCAAGTATCGTATGGACACTTCTCCACTCGATCCAAATTGCGATTGCTACACATGCCGTAACTTCTCTAAGGCTTATTTACATCACCTTGATAAGTGCAATGAGATTTTAGGAGCTCATCTGAACACTATTCATAATCTCCATTACTATGAGCACTTTATGGCTGATATTCGTGCAGCTATTGATGCAGGTACTTTAGAGAAGTTTGCCGATGAGTACTACAAGGCTCAGCAGCTTGGCGATCGTATTGAGTACTAAGAGTGCTATTTGTCTTGACCTTAAATACCCAAAATCTGACCAACTCCCATGGGCAAGCCCATGGGGTTACTGCGTATCAAGGTTAACCTATTTTCGTAACTTGGCCACAGTGAGCACTTTTTGACTAGTCTTAGATGGTCACTCTTGTAAGTGGTTAGCTACCATACACAGAGATTGGTTGTATGGTACTTTGTGTATAAGTGTGGATACTTGCAAGGTTTGCAGGGTAATTGTGGTTAAGTGATGGTTTTTAAGGTCTCATTTTGCTAAAGATTAACTCAATGTGTGATGTCTACTTAGGCTTATACATGTCTTTTTTAGCAGATTCATAATAGAATATGGGGCTTGGTTTAGTTGACCTAGTTAGTGCTTGAGCGTGTAATGCTTAAGTCCTCTAATAGAACAAGGGCTAAAGCTAAGTGGCTCATTAAATACAGAATCGGAGCTTGAAAAACTAAGATTCTTACTCGAGCTAACTTATTGGCTTGGTGGCAGATAGAGTGACGCAGTGATTTGTACTTTGCTACATTTGCCCCGGGTTTTTCTTGGTATGATTGTGTATTTATGCTCATACCAAGGTCATAGGCAACATATAAAGGCCATAGTAGCTTGGTTGCCCATAAGTAGGTTTTAGTAGATCAGCCTATTTATGTGTTCTAATTATTTTTGTCTTTAATCTTTGAAAGGGAATCGAAATGGACTTTATTTCAAGTGCATACGCTGCAGAAGGTGCCGCTCCACCACCAGGTGGCGATATGAGCATGCTCATCATTCTGGTTGTCTGTATGCTCGCTGTTTACTTCTTCGTTATGCGTCCAAACAACAAGAAGCGTAAGGAAATGCAGAACCTGCTCAACGGCCTGTCTGTTGGCGATGAGGTTTTAACCAACGGCGGTATCGCTGGCAAGGTTGTTAAGCTCCCAGACAACAAAGAGTACGTCATGGTTAACGTTGGCGGTGAAGTTGTCATGCAGATGAAGCGTAACTACATTGTTGCTGTGCTGCCAAAGGGCACTATCGAGTCAATGTAAGATTCTTTATAAGTTACTACCATGCACTTAGTTAAGCTAATCAGATCAACTGTATACATGCCTCGTGCGTTGTGTAAGACGCTCGTGCGATTGTGTACAACTGCACCTGATGGCCATGGGTGTAGGGAGAAGTAACTTAAATGCTATGAGCAAGCAGACCTTGTAAGACAGGATGAGCGCTTAAGCCACAGGTTAAAGCAGCTAATTCAGGTATTACAAGGTTTGTTGTTTTTAGTGGTATTTGGATGTTGCACATTACCTGCCTTGTCTAATATGCACAATTAACAGAGTGTTAAGTCTTTCAAGGTTGTAAAGTGTCAGATCCAAAGCCTACTATGTAGGCTCACAAAAAATAAGCATCCGATGTCTATTATCGGGAGCTAATGATTTAAATCCTCGTGTAGGTGTTCATGGGCCTTATCGGGGTGGTTGCAGGATGCTTGAGTTGCTTAAAGCAGCTTAAAGCTATATTACTGCAGCGAAGCAGCTAGAAAAGGGTTAAGTGCATAAGATACATTCTTATTAGGAAAAGAATGATGTTTGAGACTTTAATTACTACTAGTTGTCTTGAAAAAAGGTATGGCATTTAGCTTCAGATGAGTACATCTTTAGCTCCCGAGGCTATTCATGTACTGTCTTTAGTAAAGCCAGTCCTTACCATGTCACGAAGCTAGCTTTTGAGATAAAACGTGATAAATAAATTTCCTTGGTGGAAGAACTTCTTAATCTTTGCGGCTATCGCAATAGGTTTCTTCTACGCTCTTCCAAATATTTACGGTGAGGATCCTGCACTGCAGGTTTCTGGCACTAACGGTAATCCGGTTTCTCAAGAGGTCGCTGCAGAGGTTGAAAATCTGCTTAACAGCAAGAACATCAAGGGTGTTTATGAGCTGGATGAGCAGGGTCAGCTGTTAATTCGCTTTAGCAATACTGACGAGCAGATCATGGCAAAAGATCTGGTTCAGTCTTACTTAGGCGATCGCTATATCAGCGCTTTAAACCTCGCTCCGGCTACTCCGGCCTTTATGCGTGCCTTAGGTATGAATCCACTTAAGCTCGGTCTTGATCTGCGTGGCGGTGTTCACTTCTTAATGGAAGTGGATATGGACGAAGCCATGAAGAAGATGAGAACTCAGCTTGTTTCTGATCTGCGCAATGAGCTGCGTCAGAACAATCTGCGTTTAACCGGTGCTCGCGCTGAAGGCAATGATGTAGTTATCTCATTCCGTGATGCTGCTACTCGTGACAGCGCTGCTGAGCTGTTAAAGAAGAATCACCGCGACTTCGTTTTCCAAAACTTTGAGCGCAATGGTTCCTTCTACATTAAGGCAGCCATGACTGAGGCCCGTCTGTCACAGATCCGTACTAACGCCGTTGATCAGAACATTAACATTCTGCGTAACCGTGTTAACGAGCTGGGTGTGGCAGAGCCTTTAATTCAGCGTCAAGGCGCTGAGCGTGTGGTAGTTGAGCTTCCTGGTGTTCAGGATACTGCTCGTGCTAAGGAAATCTTAGGTGCCACTGCTACCTTAGAGTTCCGCTTAGTTAACTCCAACGCTGATCTGAATGCTGCATCTCAAGGCCGCATTCCTCCAGGCACTGAGTTGCATGAAGATAAGAATGGCTACCCTGTGGTATTAGAAAAGCGTGTGATCTTAACTGGTGACCACATCGTTGATGCATCTTCATCTACCGATGAGAATGGTCGTCCACAAGTTAACATCTCCCTTGATGCACGTGGCGGTTCCATTATGTCCGAGTTCACCAAGGACAATGTGGGCAAGGCCATGGCTACTAACTTTATTGAGTTCAAGGTAGTTGAAAACACCGACCCTAATGCTCCAAAGCCAGGTCAGCCAGGTTACAAGCCAAAGTTCAAGAAGGTTGAGCAGATCATTAACGTTGCTACTATTCAGTCACGTTTAGGCTCTAACTTCCGTATTACTGGCATCGACTCAGCTCGTGAGGCTCATAACCTCGCTTTATTACTGCGTGCTGGTGCTCTGATCGCTCCTATTCAGATTGTCGAAGAGCGTACCATTGGTCCTTCTTTAGGTCAGGAAAACATCGATAACTCCTTAAGAGCAATGCTTTACGGCTTTGCTGCTTTAGGTATCTTCATGATTCTGTACTATAAGGCCTTCGGTTTTGTTGCCAACTTAGCCTTATTCTTCAACTTAGTATTAGTTGTGGGCATCATGTCCATGGTTCCAGGTGCCACCATGACACTCCCAGGTATGGCTGGTATCGTGTTAACTATTGGTATGGCGGTGGACGCGAATGTGCTTATTTATGAGCGCATACGTGAAGAAATACGCCTAGGACGCTCGGTACAAGTTGCTATCAACGAGGGCTATGCCCGTGCTTTTGGTACCATTGCTGACTCTAACATCACTTCTTTCATTACCGCTCTGATTCTGTTCATGGTTGGTACTGGTGCTGTTAAGGGATTTGCCTTAGTACTTATGATTGGTCTGGCCTCCTCTATGTTTACCTCAGTTACCGCATGTCGTGCTGTGGTTAACATCATTTGGGGTGGCAAGATGAATCTCAAGAAGCTCAGTATTTAAGAGGACAGGAAGACAATGTTTCAGTTTATTAAGGACACAACTGTCATCCCGTTCATGAAGATCAAAGGCATAGTTGAAATTCTGTGCCTTGCTTTAGTTATTGGCTCTATTGCTTCCATGGCAGTTAAGGGCATTAACTGGGGATTAGATTTTACTGGCGGTATCGTAGTTGAGACTCATTACACCAATCCAATGGACTTAGAGCAAGTTCGTAAGGCTTACTCAGCTGAGGGTATTGAGGGTGTAGTTCAACACTTTGGTTCTACTCGTGACGTTATGATTCGTGTAGCTCCAAAGGAGGATATCAATCAGCAGTTAGTTACCAACAAGATTCAGGCTGCTTCTTTAAAGATTGACCCTGAGGCTACTACCACTCGTTCTGAGTACGTAGGTCCTTCTGTTGGTGCTGAGCTCGTTGAAAGTGGCTTAATTGCTATTGTGGTATCTTTAATCGCTATTCTTGCTTATATTGCATTCCGCTTTGAGTGGAGAATGGCTACTGGTGCTGTGATTTCACTTGCTTACGACGTTATCGTCGTTATTGGTTGCTTCTCATTTTTACAGATCGAGTACGACCTTACCGTGTTAGCTGCAGTTTTAACTGTGGTTGGTTACTCTCTGAACGATAAGATCGTGGTGTTTGATCGTATTCGTGAAAATGCCAGCAAGTTATCTCATGACTTAGATATGGATAGGCTGTTTGACGTTTCTTTAACTCAGACCTTAGCTCGTACCATCATCACCTCAGGTACTACCTTAATCACTGTTTTCGCCCTGTTAATCTTTGGCGGTGACATGATCTTCGGTTTTGCCTTAGCTTTAGCTATCGGTATTATTTTCGGTACTATCTCTTCTATCTACGTTGCATCTACTTGGGCTCTTTTATTAAAGATTGAGCGTAAGCACCTCATTCCTAAGAAGATCGACAAGAAAGAGATCGAAATGGAAACCATGGACTAAAAGGCGATCATTACTAAAGATCGAACATGATCTGAAGATCGATCATGAACTTTGGGGCCTAGCTTGACTGTAGCTACGCCCTTTAGATTAAAGATCGCCAAAGCTAAATTTAGTCTTAAAAAAATACAAACCCCGTACAAGTTATTAGCCTGTACGGGGTTTTTTCTTATGAAGTGTTGTAAATGACTAAGATCGTGTCTTAGTTTGTAGAGCCTACTGAGCTTTCTTGAAGACGCGAGCCTTCTCACGCTGCCATTCACGCTCTTTAATAGAGTCTCGCTTATCGTGCTCTTGCTTACCACGAGCAAGTCCTAACTCAAGCTTAGCCCATGAACCTTTCCAGTATAGACGCAGCGGCATGAGGGTATAACCCTGGCGCTGTGACTGTCCCATGAGCTTATTAATCTCACGGCGGTTCATGAGTAGAGTACGGGTACGAGTTGGGTCGCACACTACGAATGCACAAGAGGTCTTTAGTGGATTAATGGTAGCGCCAATGAGCAATACCTGTCCTTCTTTGACCATGACATAGGCCTCGGAGATATTGGCCTTGCCTGCACGTAAGGATTTAACTTCCCAACCTTGTAATGACAGTCCTGCCTCGTAGCGCTCTTCGATGAAGTAGTCGTGTTTTGCACGGCGGTTTACAGCAATTTCAGTGCTGTTGTTGCCGTTTTTCTTTTTACCAGCCATAAGTAAATCTCGGAGCTAAGCACCATATACAAATAGTTATCCAAGCTCAGAGCCAACAATGAGTGGATCAAGAGCATCTATGTGGTGCTATCAATGAGGAGGGATTAGCTAAAGGATGCAAAGTAAGTGCTTATCTAAAGAACACTAGTCAAGTGCTAATCTATAGAGTGCTAAGCGAGTGCTTATCTATGCGCCCTAGAGCCAAATGCCCGACGTGTAATCTTATCATTCAGTAGCTACAAAAACAACGCAAAGCAAGATGTATCCTAACTTTGTAAGCCATGTACGCACTGCGCATGGATTTAGGTTGCTTTACAAGATCATAAAGGCCCATTCATAAATGGGCTGTAGGTTGCTTTGCAAGATCATAAAGGCCCATTCATACAAGGGGTGTAGGTCGCTTTACAAGATCATAAAGGCCCATTCAGAAGAGGTATGTATGCTACTTTTCAAGATCATAAAGGCCCATTCAGAAGAGGTATGTATGCTACTTTTCAAGATCATAAAGGCGCTTTCGGTGCCACTATATGAGCCAAGTTACAAAAGATCGTACAGTGCGGTGGATTTGACATGATGCGACGAAAGGTTTTACAGATTGGCCTAAATAGGCCATTGTGATCATAATGAGAGGCGTTTTACTGACATTTTGTGGGCATAGTGTTTGCACCGTAGAGTGCTAATTTTTGGATGACAACACTTTACTGCACTACTGAGGATCGTTGTGTTCCTTTGTTTAGGTAATTAGCACCGCTATTGTGATTGATTTGTGCGTTCCACATTTATTTATCAAATTACGAAAGTGTCATTTATACAAATAGTGCTAAGATAAGCAGATTAATGTTGTATCAAGAATATAAGACGTTGCAGTTTCTAGGCCTCAGGAGAGAATGGGCTGAAAGTTCAACGCAAAGAGTTTTACAACATCCATATTGTTGCTCATCACTAGTGTCTACCTAATCTTAACTTAAGCGTTTGCTTTTTAAAGAAGATACTGCTTGATGCTATGCAATCATTGACATACATAGGAGTGCGCATCTACGTTTGCGCAAGCTTTGTGTCCTGCATACTAATCAGCGCTAGGTATAAGCATTTGCATTTAAGTGATGTTGGCTAGAAAAAGATTTAGATCAGCCCTTTCGGTGCTGAAACGACAGCAGGATTACTTATGTCTGAGATCAATACATCTTCAACAAATAACAAGGTTGAAGGCGCTTTAAACGATACAGATGCAAAAGTAGCAAATCCAATTAAAGATACCTCTGCGTTATCTGATAAGGAATTTGCTAAGACGACACAGGTAAACCTTTCTCGTCCTCACCTGCCGTTCTTCTCTTCTCTGTTCAAGATGCGTTTTTCCGACATGTCTATTATTCATAGACTTTATATGTGCGTCGGTTTAACCTTCTTCCTCTTCTTTGTTGCTACTACCGTTGTGATTGTTATGGCTCAATCACAGGTTACTGATACCGATGCACGCAGTGGTGTGCGTGCCGTATTACGTACTTCTGATGCTATTAGCAGCGACATCATTCATATTGAGCAGAATGTACGTCAAGTTGTTTCTGGTTCAGGTAATGTTGGCAATTTATCAACCAAGATCAATGACACTGCCTCTATCTTGAAGAACAATTTACAAAAGCTTCAATCTCAGGTTGATCGTCTCAACAATGAAGAGTTAAGCCGTAAATTTTCTAATGATTACATGTCCAATTTAGATGGCCATATCAACGGTCTGTTAAACAGTACTGCTGCAATCATGAGCACGTACAAGAATCAGCCAGAAGAGGCACAAAAGCTCGCTTACGAACAGCTCACCAACCATTCCATGCCAGTTTTATATGAACTGCGTATGCTCATTACTGATTTAAATAGCGTCAGTATGTCACGACAGGCTGAGGCTGATCGCATCATGGTGTGGATCCAATACGCCTTAGTTTTAGGTGTAGCTATCTCTTTAGTGGTTGTGATCTTAACCAATATCACTATTCGCCACTCATTACGTCGTGACACTGGTCTTTTATTAAAGCGCCTGATGTCTATGGCTCGTGGCAACCTGAGTGATAGAGTAGATCTGCAGGCTCGTGATGAGATCGGTTCTATTGCTCGCTTAGTTGACTTAGTGCTCGACAATACCAACGGTACCTTAAGATTAGTTAAGAGCGACGTTAACAAGCTCTATCAGATGGTTAACACCAATCAACGTTCGATTGATGCAACTAATGAGGCTATCTCTGTACAGCGAAATACTGCACAGAATGTAGCTACTGCTACTTCTGAGATGGAGCAGTCAGTTGATAATGTTACCGAGTTTGCAAAAGCAACCTTAGAAGAAGTTAAGAGTGCTGAGGCAGCATCCGATACTTGCCGTCGCACCATGCAAGATAACATTACCACCACACATACTCTCTCAGATCGCTTAAGAGCCTCCTCTGAAGCGATTAATAAGATTCACATGATGAGTACTCAGATTGAGTCCATCGTTAAAACCATTGCTGAAATTGCAGATCAGACTAACTTGCTATCTTTAAACGCAACTATCGAGTCTGCACGTGCTGGTGAGTCTGGTAAGGGCTTTGCGATCGTGGCTGACGAAATTCGTGAGCTAGCTATTCGTACTGCTAAGAGCACCAAGGAAGTTTCTGATACTATCAGCCACCTTGAGGCTGCAGTAACTAACTCAGTTGAGGTGATGGCTACGTGTGAAAGCGAGATGGAAAACTCTCTGCAGCAAAGCTCACTTGCTAACTCCTCAATTGAGGAGATTATGGGTATTATTGCCACCATTTCAGATATGTCTGAGCAGATTGTGGCCTCATGTCAGACGCAAAGTAGCTCTGCTGCTGACATTAACTTATCCATTGCCCATATTTCCAAGCTTGCTGAGGATAGCTATGAGCAGATGTCTGAGCTTCAGACCAACATGCATCAGCTTAATGACTTAGCTACCAATCAGGCTAATGTAATTGGTAAGTTCACCTTAGAGAGCAATGGCAGATAAACTACCAAAACCACTGCTTACCTAAGCTTAAATCAATTCAGGCATAGGCCTATACACAGGGGGCATAGCTGCACACAAGAGGGGCTATGCCCTCTTTGTTTATGCGCTCTAGGTTCGATACCGGCTCCAAGCGTTCGTGCGCTATAGCCACTAGCCAATCTCGAGCGAATATGCGCTCTAGGTACACGCCAATCCCATGCGGCCGTGCGCTAAAGGTACAAGCCTAGCTCACGCAACTTCATGCACCTGATAAAATGCCAAGATTATCAACTATGCCTTGATAAGCCCCATAAGATCACAGCTTATTTGCGAGGATCAGATGCGAAATGAAAAGAGAAAACGGTATAAGGAAATGCGGCACCTAAGATCATAGCTGTAGTGATCTTTAGGGTGCTAAAAGTAGCGATTTTACTTGATTTTCGTCAAAAGCATGATAGACTGTGCCCTCGTAGTTTACCCTTCCTGAGTTTGTGATCGGAAAGGGCGCATCTTTTCACAAAGGAGCATTTCCATGTCTTTATCTGTTGAGCAGAAGGCCAAGATCGTTACTGAGTTCGCACGCGGCGAGAACGATACTGGCTCCCCAGAGGTTCAGATCGCTTTATTAACCTACCGTATTGCTGATTTACAGCCTCACTTCCAGGCACACAAGAAGGATCACCACTCACGTCGTGGTCTTCTCCGCATGGTAGCTCAGCGTCGTCGTCTCTTAGACTACTTAAAGAGCAACGACCACCAGCGTTACTTAGATATCGTTGAGAAGTTAAAGCTGCGTCGCTAGGCTTAGGCCTGCGCTTCAGCGCAACGAGCCGCATTGCGCGGCTTCTGAAAGCTTTAGTGCTTTCAAAAAAGGGGCGACCACTAGGTCGCCTTTTTTTATTGCCTAAAATCCGCCTCAAGTATCTAAGATGCCATCAAAGTATCAAGGCAAAGATGCTGATTGTAGATAGTGTGGAGCAATTAACAGTTGGTTTTAGGCAAAAATAAAGGGCCTACAACTTAAGTTGTAGACCCTCGGACAAGATATGCGAGTATTGATTACTTCACGAGGTTGGAGGCAAGATCCTCTAAAGTCTTACCCTTGGTCTCTGGCATGATGAAGAGAGCCCAAAGTAGCTGCAGTAACATCATGAGGGCAAAAAAAGCGAACATATAGCCAACGTCAAAGTTAGCAATAAAGATTGGGAAGACTAAGGTCAGTACGGCAGCAAAAATCCAGTGGGTAAATGATCCTACTGCCTGACCAGCTGCACGGAAGTGTGCCGGGAAGATCTCAGAGACGAATACCCAAATAATGGTGCCTGAGCCTAAAGCATGAGCTGCAATGAAGAGGATCATACAAATTAACAGCATGCTAGATGTAAAGCCAAGACGATCTGATGCCTGGGACTTGAGTTGTACAGCGGCGCTAGCTAATTCTTGAGCATTAGAGGTAGGCTCAATATTAATGCCTAAGCCATTTTCTTTAAGCTGATCATTTACTGCCAAGAACTTTTCTTTAGCAATAGCAAACTCTTGCATCTTGTTCTGGCGATCTTCTTCAGTCATATAGATGTTTTCATTGGTAGTCTGCTCTAAAGCTGCTGATCCATTGAGCATATCAATAGAGGTGCTTACCACTTTAAGATCGTTAAAGTGCAAGAAGGCGTAGGTACAAACGCTTAGCGATACTAAGTAGCCAATACAGCCTAAGATAAGCAGGCTACGACGGCCGATAACATCAATAAGCTTGAGACCAATGAAGGTGAAAATTAAGTTAGTTACACCTAATGTGATAGAGGCACTTAAAGGATCTTCAATACCTGCTAAAGATAAAAGGCGTGGTGCAAAGTAAAGAATGATATTAATGCCAGAAAGCTGGTTGAAAGCGGCAATCAAGAAAGCAAAGATGATTGGATACATAAGCTTCTTGGTAAAGATGTCGCTAACTTTAGCTTGTTGAGAGTCTTTAAAGGCAGCATCCTTTACTTCGGCAATTAATTCGTCGATTTGTGCATCTGAATAGTCTTCATTAATGCGCTTAAATACAGCACGGCCAGCAGCCTCATCATTCTTATTGGTGATTAAATAACGAGGGCTCTCAGGCAGAGGCAAGCACATAATCATATAAAGCAGTGCAGGTACAGCCTCAATACCTAACATGTAGCGCCAAGCAACAGTATCGTCGAAGATAAGGCCAATAATGTAGTTAGACAAGAAGGCCATTAAGATACCGAATACGATGTTGAACTGGAAAAGAGCAGTGAGACGACCACGGTGCTTAGCAGGGGAGATCTCTGAAATAAACAGAGGAGCAGCCACAGTAGAAATACCGATGCCAACGCCACCGATGAATCTAAAGAAGGTAAATGACCACAGATCCCAGGCTACAGCTGAGCCAACCGCAGATACAAAGAAAAGCACACCGTTAAAGATTAAAGTCTTCTTACGGCCATACTTATTAGTTGGCAGACTGCCGCACAGAGCGCCAAGCACAGTTCCCCATAAGGCAGAGCTAATGGCAAAGCCGTGCATGGCTCCTGATAAGGACCATAAATTTTGAATCTTGGCTTCTGCACCAGAGATAACAACGGTATCAAAACCGAACAGAAATCCTGCTAGGGCTGATGAAAGCGCCCATAGAAACATTTTGCTAGACATAGACATTCCTAATTGCAGATAACTGCACAACAACAAAGTTTCAATTAACAAGTCGTGATAGGTGAATCGCAAAGCCTATATATGCGATTTATCTAAGTTGTTCGCATTATATGAAATGAATCTGCAAATACATGAAAAGATTGTAATGCGCTGCAAAAATATGATCTATATTTCATTTTTATGTGAGGTTACCATCAAATTTGCGTACATTAAATGTAAATATTTGCAGTGTTGCATCATTTGAAACAAAGCAAATAAGCCAAATATAATTTGATATCAATTTTATTATGCAAAATTTGCAGTATTTGCATATTGTTACATGAGGTGCAATCAAATTAGCAAATACCGTAGATACAAGAAACTATGTGTGGAAGAGCCATAGACTCTCCTTTTGCATATATTCAATCTGCATTGCTCTATTTGGCTTTTTTATTGTGAGATATGGTCATATGGCGAGGAGCTGTTTAAATAAGATAAGACGTGGTACTTGTTGTCTACTTGCTGTTGCAAATAGTTGCTTGAGATATCTGTATGGGACAGATGAACGTCTTTAGAGGATGTCTAAAGGGTCAATTGAGGCCGGGATTGTGTTGTGATAGACGAGAGAGATGGTCTATTTGGCTTTTTTGCAAGCGCTGTAGTGTAAAAATTTTGGCTTAAACGACACTATCAGCAAAAGTTAAGTGCCTTTAGTGCTTGTTTTTCTTATAATATCTGATTAGCTGTTTTTCAGCTTTCAAATTTGTTTTGCTCATCGGAGTACAAGCTCGTAGAGATTGCCCTGAGCACGGTCTTGTTCAGCCGTACTCAATTTAGGGTCGGGAACTGTTAGCAAATGGCTGATTTTGTTGCACTTTCAGCTATTTGCTAACAGTTTCTTCGTGCTGTCGATGTGTCAACACCAAAAGAACTCTATTCGAACTGTAAATCGTCTGGATGTTTAAGTTTTACCTTTATTAAGCCTATACGGCATAGCTTACATCGCGCTTAACCATTTGAAGCGTCATGTGAGAATGTAGCTTAGAGCATTAACTCGATGCTAGAAAAAGAGCAAGAGCTTTATGCTAAGGACATTCTCAAGCATAGGGTTAAGAGCATGAGGACTTAACAGTAGCTTAGTGCTACTGCTAATAGGCGCAGCCTGCTAGTTATTCTCTTTTAGCTATGCGTGTTTAAGACTGTAAGTTGTTGTGCATTAGTCTGTTGCTTAGAACAGCAGGGTATGGCCTCAAGGTAATGAAAACTTCCAGACCGGAGAATTATTTAATGAATTTACAGCCAATCACCCGCAGTTTTAAGTATGGTCGTCATACCGTTACTTTAGAAACAGGTGCAATCGGTCGTCAGGCTGACTCTGCCGTTATGGCATCCATGGACGACACCACCGTTCTTGCTACCGTAGTTTGTAAGCGCAAGGACGCAGTTGAAGGTCGTGACTTCTTCCCTCTTACCGTTAACTATCAAGAGCGTGCTTATGCTGCTGGTAAGATCCCAGTAAGCTTCTTCCGTCGTGAAGGCCGTGCCTCTGAGGGTGAGACCTTAATTGCTCGTCTTATCGATCGTCCACTCCGTCCTTTATTCCCAGATGGTTTTGTTAACGAAGTTCAGGTTGTTGTGACTGTAATGTCTGCAAACCCTGAGGTTCCTACCGACATCATCTCCATCATCGCCGCATCTGCAGCTTTAGCTACCTCTGGTCTGCCATGGAATGGCCCATTAGGTGCTGCACGTGTTGGCTTCATCGATGGCCGCTATGTATTAAACCCAATCACTTCTGAGATGGCCGTATCTGACCTCGACCTCGTTGTTGCAGGTTCTGAGAAGGCTGTAGTGATGGTTGAGTCTGAGGCTAAGATCCTCTCTGAGGACATCATGCTTGGTGCTGTGATGTATGGTCATGAGCAGCAGCAGGTTGTTATCAAGGAGATTGAGGCATTCAAAGAGCAGGTTAACCGCCCAGTATGGGATTGGCAAAAGCCTGCTGAAGACGAAGAGCTCATTAAGACTGTTCAAGACTTATCTCGCGATGCTATTGGCGAGGCTTTCTACATCGTTGACAAGCTCGAGCGTCAGGAGCGTTTAGCCGCTATTTCTGAGGAAGTTACCGAGAAGGTTACCTCCATGAAGGAAGAGTGGGCAGAGATGCAGCAGAAGATCGCCACCATCCTCTTTGAGCTCGAGCGTACCACCGTACGTGAGCGTATCTTGGCTGGTGAGAAGCGTATCGATGGCCGTACTTTACGTATGATCCGTCCTATTACCGTTGCTACTGGCATTCTGCCTCGTGTTCACGGTTCTGCTTTATTCACCCGTGGTGAGACTCAGGCTATTGCAGCATGTACCTTAGGCTCCGAGCGTGAGGCTCAGACCTTTGAGGATATGACTGGTACCCGTACCGATCGCTTCATTCTGCACTACAACTTCCCTCCATACTGCGTAGGTGAGACTGGTTTAATCGGCTCTCCAAAGCGTCGTGAAATTGGTCACGGCCGTTTAGCTAAGCGTGCTTTACGTGCTGTGCTGCCTGATGCTGATAAGTTCCCATACACCATCCGTTTAGTCTCTGAGATCACTGAGTCTAACGGTTCTTCATCCATGGCTTCTGTTTGCGGCGGCTCTTTAGCTTTATTTGCAGCAGGTGTTCCATGTAAGTCTGCTGTTGCCGGTATTGCAATGGGTCTGGTTAAGGAAGACGATCGTGTTGCTGTATTAACCGACATCATGGGCGATGAGGATCACTTAGGTGATATGGACTTCAAGGTAGCTGGTACCACCGAGGGTGTTACCGCACTGCAGATGGACATTAAGACCGACGGTATTACTCGTGAGATCATGCAGCAGGCCTTAACTGATGCACACGCTGCACGTATCCACCTCTTAAAGATTATGTCATCAGCTATGCCTGAGCCAGAGACTGAGCTTTCTCCATTTGCTCCACGCATGGTAATGATCAACATTCCAAAGGATAAGGTTAAGGACGTTATCGGTAAGGGCGGTTCAAATATCCGTTCTATCCAGGCTGATACCAATACCTCTATCGACTTAGGCGACGACGGTACTGTACGCATTGCTGCAACTTCCGAGGCTAATGCTAAGGCTGCCATTGCACGTATTAAGGAACTCACCGCTGAGGTTGAGGTTGGTGCTGATTACGTTGGCCCTGTTGTACGTATTACTGAGTTCGGTGCATTTGTTAACATCCTCCCTGGCCGTGACGGCTTAGTACACGTATCTCAGATTGCTGATGAGCGTGTTGAGAATGTTGCTGATTACTTACGTGTTGGTGACCAAGTTCGTGTACGCGTACTCGAGGTTGAAGAGTCAACTGGCCGTATCCGTCTGTCCATCAAGGCTTGCCAGCAAGATGGCCTGAACAATAAGGCTCAAGAAGAAGCTACCGAAGAGACTGTAGAAACTCAAGAGTAGTTCACTTCATAAGAACAATATGAGCATAGCTGCCTAGGTAGGCGCTACCTTGAGGCTATGCTTACCTCTACATGAGGATAAGGGCATCTTCTAGCAATAGAAGGTGCCTTTTTAATTTTTAGAGCGCAATTTCAACGGTGGATGCATTAGATCGCGATTTGCACACTTTGACGTTAAATACTTCAGTTTAGAGCATAGTTTTTTCAAAAATTGCGTGTGCTTAGGCTTTATTTGAGATTTGCTCTGAAGAGTAGGGAGATTATGGCTATGGGGGCATTCAAAGTGCAGAGTAAAAATAGTGCACTGTGGATGAAAGTAGGGCGATGAGGTGAAAATTGAGTGAAAATTGGGTGATTTTGGTAAAATTTTGATTGGAATTGGCGGTTTTTAAGGGCTTTTTACGTATTTTTGTTATAACTAGGCAGCCTAGGTTTGCATTATCTTGGGTCAAAACATGGTTCAAATTGCATTGATTTCATAAAAATACTGAAAAAAAGGCAAAAATAGTGCAAACTAGGAAGACTTAGTATAGGTTGCGCACTCAAATGAGACTCGTGATGAGTTTTGAAGCTGCGCTATGAGCTAAGTTTGCGCATTGCTACAAGCCTTTTAAGATGCCATGCTCAATGTCGCTTGTAAGCTGTGATAGTTATTAGGCACGGCTAAGATGTAGAGACATGGAAATTTAGCTTTAGCAGCACTCTTAGCTAGTACTAGCCTGTTTAAACGGCTAGTCAAGGTTCCTTACTAAGCAGGCGTTCTTTGTTTAAAAATCTCTATACCCATGCATTGCATATATAGATGAGCTTTAGACAAAGACTCAGTAAGTCAACTAAGGATCCCTTTTATGGCAACCCGTGAACACTTCTCATCACGCTTAGGCTTTCTTTTAATTGCTGCTGGATGTGCTATTGGACTTGGCAATGTATGGCGATTTCCATACATTACAGGACAGTACGGCGGTGCCATCTTCGTCTTTATTTACATCTTCTTCTTAGTTGTACTTGGTCTGCCTCTGCTCATGATGGAGCTTGCAGTAGGCCGTGCATCACGTCGTTCTCTTGCTCGCTCTTTTGAAGAGTTATCACCTAATAGCAAGTGGCACTACAACAAGTTCTGGATGATCGCTGGTAACTATGTGCTGTTATCTTTCTACAGTGTGGTTACAGGCTGGATGCTCTATTACTGCGTTAAAGGCTTTACTGGCGAGTTCGGTGTGAACTCCGATGCTGCAACTGCAGGTCAGTCCTTTGGCCACATGCTCGCATCCCCATCTGACATGCTCATGAATATGCTTGCTGTAGTAGCAATTGCATTTACCGTTTGCTCTATGGGTTTAAGAAAGGGCGTTGAGCGTATTACCAAGCCGCTGATGATCTTATTATTTGCGCTGCTCTTCTTCCTTGCTATACGCTCATTTACCTTAGATGGTTTTGCTGCAGGTATTGAGTACTACTTAAAGCCAGATCTTTCTAAGATCACTGATGGCGGTGCTGCTCGTGTCTTTGAGGTACTCTCAGCTGCTATGGCTCAGGCATTCTTTACCTTATCAATTGGTATTGGTGCTATTCAGATTTTTGGTACTTACATGGATTCTCAGCGTACTTTAGCCTCTGAGGGTCTGTCTATCTTATGCTTAGACACTACTGTAGCTCTGATCTCCGGCTTAGTAATTTTCCCAGCTTGCTTTACCTATGGTGTAGAACCAGGTCAGGGCCCAGGTCTGATTTTCGTTACCTTAGTATCTGTATTCTCACACATGGCTAACGGCGCATTATGGGGTGGTTTATTTTTCCTCTTTATGCTCTTTGCCGCTCTGTCTACTTTAATCGCCGTATTTGAGAACATTATTGCTATCTCTATGGAGCTGTTCTCAACTTCACGTCGTCGTGCAGTTATGGGTAACTTCGCAGCCATTTTAATCATTGGTCTGCCATGTCTGTTTGGCTTCAACCTCTTATCTTGGATTCAACCATTAGGCGAAGGGTCTACTATTTTGGATCTTGAAGACTTCATTGTTACTTACAATATTCTGCCTTTCGGCGCACTGATTTATGCTGCGTTTGTAACTTGGCGCACTGGTTGGGGTTTCGATAACTTCCTGAAGGAGTGTAATACCGGTAAGGGTATTAAGATGCCTTCATGGGGTCTGAAGTACTATCGCTTCGTAGTTCCAGCAGTAATCGTTTTCCTTATCCTTAATTCTTATTACAGCATTTTTATTGCGTAACACAGTGCGTAAGGTCTAAAAGACTGAGGCGCACAAAGATGTGCGCCCGTCATGAGACCTCATCACGATAAGCTTTGCCTCGTGCACTAGTTTAGGAAACTAAACTAACTATCGAGATGTCGCGACTGATACCTCCATCAATATGATGGACTGGGCGCACCTGATATAAATTGCAAACTCAGGCGCGCCCTTTTTTTTAAAAACAGTTGGGTGTAGCTATCTAATCAGCTAAGCGCTAGTAGCCCATGTCTAAGCTTGCTTTGCATGGCCTCATTAGCCTTTTAATGATCAAGATATGTCCTTTGAGTTTGCACCTTTTGGAAAAGTCAAAATGGCCAGAGAACAGTTCTCATCACGTTTAGGTTTCTTATTGATCGCCGCAGGCTGTGCTATTGGACTTGGCAACGTATGGCGTTTCCCATACATCACAGGCCAATACGGCGGCGCGATCTTCGTGTTGATTTACTTAGCCTTTCTGTTCTTAGTCGGCGTGCCTCTGCTTACTATGGAGTTAGCAGTTGGTAGAGCGTCGCGACGCAGTTTAGGCAAGTCCTTTGAGGAACTTACTCCTGGTAGCAAGTGGTATTTAAATAAATTCTGGATGATTCCAGGCAACTATATCTTGATGTCTTTCTACTCAATGGTAACTGGCTGGATGCTCTACTACATGCTCAAAGTAGGCTCAGGCAGCATTGATGTAGGTATCACTCAGGCAGATGCTGGTGCGGTATTTGGTGGCTTACTTGCATCACCTGACATCATGATGATCTGTACTATTACAGTGGTTGTCAGCTCATTTGCCGTGTGTGCTTTTGGTTTGAAGCGTGGTGTTGAACGTATTACCAAGCCAATGATGTTGTTGCTCTTTGCACTGCTCATCTTCCTTGCAGCTCGTTCATTTACCCTGCCAGGCTTTGCTGATGGTGTTTCATATTACTTAATGCCTAATTTTGACAATATGCAAAAAGAGGGCATCTTAAACGCTCTTTCAGCTGCTATGGGTCAGGCATTCTTTACCTTAGGCTTAGGTGTTGGCTCCATTCAGATTTTCGGTTCATACATGTCCAGAAAATACTCTTTGGGCTATGAAGCACTCACTATCACCATTTTAGATACCTCTGTTGCTCTGCTTGCTGGCTTAGTTATCTTCCCAGCTTGCTTTAGCTATGCAATTGAGCCAGGCCAGGGCCCTGCCTTAATCTTCGTTACTTTAGTAACCGTGTTCTCTAACATGGAGTACGGTGCGATTTGGGGCGGTATTTTCTTCCTGTTCTTACTCTTTGCTGCTTTATCTACTCTGATTGCAGTATTTGAGAACATCATTGCTATCTCAATTGAGGTATTTGGTATTTCTCGACTCAAGTCAGTGATCTATAACTGCATCACTGTGTTAGTGCTCGGTGTGCCTTGCATGCTTGGCTTTAACTACTGGTCAGATATTCAGCCTTTTGGTGACGGTAGCACCATTATGGATGTATACGATTTCATCCTCTCAAAGAACATTCTGCCTTTTGGTACCACCTGCTACATCTTATTTGTTACTTTAAAGCGTGGCTGGGGCTTTGAGAGCTACTTACGTGAGACCAACGATGGTATCGGTATCAAGATTCCTAGCGTTGCTCTTAACTACTACCGTATTGTTCTGCCAATCATCATCTTAGCTCTGTTTATTCAGGGTTATGTTGAGGTCTTTGGTAAGTAACTTTTGTACACAAACGTAGTTGTGAGACCAAAAACTCATAGCACGTTATTCACTTTTTAAACCTTTCATGTGCCAAGAGCATACGAAAGCTAACAACCTAGTCTAAAGATCACCATTTTATTGGCGCTTCAAAGGCTTCGTTGGCGGCAAAAGTAAGGCTCTTGGCTGTAGATCAACTTAAGGAAGCTTTTCTCTGCGCAAAAATGCAGCTTACTGATCACTAAATGATCGTTGGTTGAAGCTTTTAGCAAGATCACTATTATGTTAGCAATCATGTAAACCTGATTTGATAATCGACAAGGTTAGTTAAGGCTGTCGCTTGAGCACTTACATTAAGTTTGATGTTGTGCTTAAAGATGCCTTAATTGTATGAAATACAAAAGCTAGGTCTTGTTCGAGCAGCGCAGGTATTCTTAGGAGTTTTTATGTCTCAACGCGAACAATTTTCATCGCGCTTAGGCTTCCTGCTCATTGCTGCAGGATGTGCGATTGGTCTTGGTAACGTTTGGCGTTTCCCTTATATCACCGGACAGTACGGTGGTGCCATCTTCGTTATCATGTACCTCATTTTCCTGCTGTTAATCGGCGTTCCACTCTTAACTGTAGAGCTTTCTGTAGGTCGTGCTTCACGCCGCTCTATTGCTCGTGCTTTTGAAGTGTTAGAGCAACCAGGTGCTAAGTGGCATTGGAACAAGTTCTGGATGATTCCAGGTAGCTATATCCTGATGTCTTTCTATGGCGTTATTACAGGTTGGCTCTTGTACTACTGTTTAATCACCGCTACAGGATACTTTGAGGCTGGTACTACTCAGCAACAGGCAGTCGTTGAGTTTGAATCGCTGCTAGCTAATCCATATATCATGTTCGTCTGCATGATCTCAGTAGCTTTCATTGCCTTCTCTATTGTTGCTTTAGGCGTGGTTAAGGGCGTTGAACGTATTACTAAGCCACTGATGCTTGTACTTTTCGGTATGCTCATCTTTATGGCTTTCCGCTCTGCATCGCTGCCAGGTTTCTCTGAGGGTATCTCTTACTACCTCAACCCTGATTGGAGTTCCATTGAGAAGAACGGTCTGATGCAGGCTGTTTGGGCTGCCTTAGGTCAGGTATTCTTTACCCTTTCTGTAGGCCAGGGTTCTATTGAAATCTTCGGCTCTTACATGGATAAGCGCCACTCTCTGACCTCAGAGGCTGTGCTGATTGGCTGTTTAGATACCTCTGTTGCTCTGCTTGCTGGCTTCGTTGTATTCCCAGCTTGCTTTAGCTACGACGTTGAGCCAGGTCAGGGTCCATCCTTACTCTTTATCACCTTAACCACTGTATTTTCTAACATGGAAGGCGGCTGGTTCTGGGGTGGTTTGTTCTTCCTCTTCATGCTCTTTGCGGCACTGTCTACTCTGATTGCTGTGTTCGAAAGTATCATTTCCATGACCATGGACTTATTTGCAATCAGTCGTGTACGTGCGGTGGCGTATAACTTCCTCATCATTACCTTGATGTCAGTACCATGTATCTTGGGCTTTAACATCCTAAGCGACATTCATCCTCTTGGTGGATCCTCTACCATTATGGATCTGCAGGACTTCATCGTATCTAATACTGTTCTGCCTATCGGCTCTATCGTATTTATTCTCTTTATTACTGCTAAGACTGGTATGGGCTTCAAGCGCTATCGTGAAGAGTGTAATACCGGTAATGGCCCTAAGATTCCACAGTGGTGCTACTGGTACTTCCGTTATGTACTGCCATTAGTTATCGCTGTCATTCTCTTCGTGGGCTACTACAACATCTTCTTACTGTAGTACCTCATAAAAGAGCCATCTGAAGTAGAAACTAATCTCTACTCAAAAAATAGTTAACGTAGCTATTGGTGTCTACCCAAAAAGCCCTGTGCAACTTGTTGTACGGGGCTTTTGCATTCATTGATCAGCAAAAACAGTACATCATTAAGTTGATTACTATGCATGTCCGCAATTTATGGAGTGATGTGCACGAACTCAATGGCAATTAGAGGAGAGATAAGCGCGGCCTCAATGGCAAACCATGTAGCGATGCGCACGGATTGAATGGCAAACCATGTAGCGATGCGCACGGATTGAATGGCAAGTCATGGAGCGATGTGCATGGACTCAAAGCCCAATCATAGAGCTATGAGCATGGACTCAATGGCCAATCATGTGTATTGTGTGCAGCTTTGAGTATTGGCCGTCTTGATACGCACCGTGACGGTGAGATAGAGGGGTCTTACATGCAGCTTAAACGCATTTGTATGCGACTTATAGCCACTTTGAGCCTATTTGTATGACCACAATGATGCGTGTTTGCAATAAGCGTACTAAGTTGATGGTTTTCATATACAATGAGTTTGGTTTTGTTTTACCTTAGTCGGTCAAAATGCCTGTAGGAAGCTTTCTATAGTGCATGATTCCGTGTGTGGGCAGGAAGAAAATGAGAGCACTGAGTTTTAGTCGGGTGTTTCAATCGCTCTTAAGCTGCGGTTGTGTTTTGTGTTTCAGTGCCATTGTCACAAGTTCTCCAGCATTAGCAGCTAATGCCTCTAACAGTCAGGCATCAATTGACAGTGAAAGTCAGCAGGTTGATGCTCAAACTATGGAAGAGGCCATGCGCGAGTCAGCAAAGAAGTACTCTTTAGACTTCTTTGACCCAGTGCAAAAGAGCCATGTGAGCGCTATGCGCGATGCCTATATACAAGCAGAGAACGCATTTAAGCGTGGTGATGAGGCTTTAGGCTTGAAGATTCAAAAGGAAAAGCTCAAAGGCTATCCACTTAATCTGTGGCTGAATTACTACTATCTTGCCTATAACATTCGTGATGAGAAGATCGAGCCAGCCTTAAAGTTCATTCAAAGTAATGAGCATGAGCAGCTTAGCGAACTACTCAAAGACCGTTATGCTCGTTACTTATCTGATAATCGTGACTATAAGAATTTATCACGCCTCATTGGTCCAAAACCTTTTGATGATAAAGCCGTAAGTGACCTTAGCTATGCTCAAAAGTCACAGATGTGCCGTTTTTATGAGGCAAACTGGCCTTTATCTAAGGCTAATGAAGATGCCTTGCACTTTGCTACTCGTATCTACTTAGATTTAAAAAAGCGTCCTACTACTTGTAATGGCTTAATGGCATTGTTTGATGCTAAGGGCTATCTAACAGATAAGCTTATACTCAAGCGTTATGAGGATGCATATATCCTGCGCTACTACCAAGATACGACCGAAACATTAGCTAAGCAGCTTGCTAATAGTAGCTTTGCTGAGCGTGTAAAGGCTCAGATGGAGCTTTATGAGGATCCATCTAAGCTCTTTGAAAAGGTAAAAGGTAATGGCTCAACAGACCATCGTGTAGCTGTGCTAGCCTTTAGCCGCTATGCCAATATGGAGCCAATCTCAGCACGTAATGACTTTGAAAAGTTCATTAAGACTTATGACCCTTCAGATGCTGAGCTTGTCGATATCTATCGTATCTTTGCTTTAAGCTTCTTAGGCCGCCGCTTTAGCCAAGATGATATGAAGTGGGTAGATAAGAACTTACCTGAAGTCGCATGGAATGATGAGCTCAAAGAGATGCGTCTGCGTCGTGCGATTTACTTTGCTCAATGGGACAACGTTTACGTTTTAGTTGATAAGCTTCCAGCTGACGTTAGACAATCTATTAATTGGCGTTACTGGAAAGGCCGTGCTGCCTATGAGTTAGGTAAGGAGGATGAGGCTGATCTCATCTTATCCGAGGTAGCAAAAGATCGTTCATTCTTTGGCTTCTACGCAGCTCAAACCTTGAAAAAGGACTATGCCTATAACTACGTGAAGCTAGATGATAAGTTCTCATTTCCAATGGACATTGCCCACAATAAGTCTGCAGTGCGCTTTTTAGAGCTGATAGCTTTAGATGATGACAATGCAATCTTTGAGTGGCGTGAGATTGCAAAGCGCTCACCAGAGCGTGAGGGTATGATCATGGCGCAATGGGCATTGCAAACTGGCAACATCAAGTACGCTATTGATTACGTAGTCTCCTCTCAGCGCTGGGATGCTTTAGATTATCGCTTCCCACTTGCTTACAAAGAGCTATATAAAAAGGCTGCTAAAGATAGTGGTGTAGACTTGTCTTTCTTATACGGTATTTCACGTCAAGAAAGCATGCTTAATCATGAGATTAAATCATGGGCGGGTGCTGTTGGTTTAATGCAGCTCATGCCAGGCACTGCACGTGATATTGCTAAGAAAGAAAAGTGGCAGTACAAAGGTCCTAAGTCCTTAATCGATCCTGAGACCAATATTAAGTATGGTAGTACCTATCTGCAGTGGATGCTTAATCGCTTTGATAATAACCGCGTTTTAGCTGCTGCAGCCTATAATGCAGGCCCTGGTCGTATTCCGCAGTGGAAGTCAAACGATGGCATTTACCGTGATAGCGCTATGTATATCGAGACCATTCCTTTTGAGGAAACTCGAAAGTATGTACAGAACGTACTGCTCTACGATGCAATCTATAACTTCCTCTTAACAGGTAAAGAAGGTCAGCTCATGCGCCCAAGCGAGCTTACCTACGTCTATTAATAGCGCACCACGCGCTAATCAAGATAATGCTAGAGCTACTTGTACGGAGCTCTAGCAATAGCTCCCGCCACTTGAGCTTTCTTTATCTTTGTCCTCGTGTTCTAGCATTAGTCCTATCAACAAATCACTAAGACAAGCAAAATAATCCTACTCTCCATGGTTGTGTCATTAGATCATGGCTTTTAGCGCTACGCCATGACTTGCATAAGAAGGCTCAAAAGGAAGCTTTTAGGCATTCGACAGAGCCGAACAATATCTCAAAGGCCATATTTGGGCATAGTGATGGTAGCAAAGTATTAGAATTCTACTTGTTGAAAATGGCTTATTTATCGAATAGGTGTGCAATTTTGTGAAAAATCTTTCAAAAACTTTAAAAAACCGCTTTACTTGGATTTAAATATCCTTATAATGGCCCGTGTTGAAACGACATCGGTTCAACAACAATCTACAAAGCCCAGGTGGTGAAATTGGTAGACACGCTATCTTGAGGGGGTAGTGCGCGAGCGTGCGGGTTCGAGTCCCGCCCTGGGCACCAATTCAAAGCAGCAAGATTTTAATCTTGCCTCGCAAAGACGCTTACTGACAAAGCTCACAAGAGCTGCGGAAGTAGGCTTTTTTTGTTTTTGGGCCCTCCAAAAAAATATCCCATCTACCACTGCCCATTTTTCTGCGGCAAAAATAAGCAAACATTTCCCAATTTAAACCTTAATCCAAAGCCAAAAAGCATTCCCCAAGCATTCAAATTGTCATTATCGCATCGCAATAGTCTTAATGGCAGCAGTACGCGAATGCAGGTAGAACTCATCTAAGGATCATTTGCTTTGCTGATGCACTTAGCAGCATGTGCAACCTAGCGTGGATGGCAGCAGGCTTGTCTAGGCTACCCTAGGCCAGGTCAGGTCAAGTCAGGTTAGGTCAGGTCAAGTCAGGCCAGGTCAGGTCAGGTCAGGTCAAGTCAAGTCAGGCCAGGCAAGGCTAGGTACTCCTTTGGTCAATGTTTTTTATAGATCTAGGGAGCTAGGCATACTGGCCTGATGAGGGGCTGCAGCATATGCATGCTGCGCCCCTTTTGGCTTTATAAGCTAATCTAAGTCTGAGCGATACAGGTAACCTCTGTTACTATAGCTATATCTCCGGCACTTCCTCTAAATCTTCTGAAACACTGACAGGCATATCTATAGTCTGTCCAAGTTTTGCAACTGTCATCACTGATCTAGGCAGCTCAATCTTTAACTGTCTCAACAAAAATTCTTGGGCTCCAACAATTGGCTTCCATATCATGCCCGCTTTATACTGCTCTACCGTAATGCCGTTTAACACACGCAACACTTCTTTAG